>VAXF01000105.1 GCA_005888395.1 Actinomycetota bacterium
GGGGTAGCCCTTGCCGATGTCGTGGAGCCAGGCCGCCACCACGAGCAGATCCGGGCGCTCCACTCGATTCGCCAGGGACGCCGCCTCGGCGGCTGCCTCGAGGAGGTGCCGGTCGACCGTGTAACGGTGGTACGGGTTGTGCTGCAGACGGCTCCGCACCGGCTCCCACTCCGGGAGCACGCGCACGAGCAACCCGAACTGGTCGAGGGTCTCGAACGCCGCTACCGCCGGCGGGCCGGCCAGCAGCAGCTCGACCAGCGCGTTTCGCGCCGCATCGGACCACGGCTCTCCCGGCGCGGCTGCCCCGGTGCGGAGCTGCTCGAGCGTGGCGCGCGCGATCGGCGCCCCGCTCGTCGCCGAGGCTGCGGCCGCGCGGAGCACGAGCGAGTCGTCGGCGAGGTCGGCATCGTCGGCGACGACGACTTCGCCGTCGCGCAGCACGACTCCCGCGCCGAGAGCCTGGTCGCGCCGGACGACACGACCGCTGGGACCCTCGAGCCATGCGCCGATGCGGCGCCACGCGTCGTCGCTCGCCCAGCTGATGGTTCGGGCTGCCGAGGACACGGCCTGCATGAGAGCATCGGCGTCGTCGTGCGCCAGCGCGCGGGCGACCGGCTCCTGGTCCTGGAGGCCCAGCCGGTCGCCGCCCTTGCCCGTCGAGCGATGGAGCTCGACCCGCGCCGCCGTAAGGACCTCGTACGCGGACGAGACCGCGAGGTCCTCGTCGGGGAGAACGGGGACGGCTGCAGCTGCCGCGCGCAGCGCGGTCACGTCCCGCAGGCCGCCGCGGCCCTCCTTGAGATCGGGTTCGAGCAGGAAGGCGACGTCGCCCATGCGGGCGTGGCGCTCGGCTGTGGCGTCGCCCAGCGATCGCATCCAGCGCCGGGCATGCTGCCGCCACTGCTCGGCGCCGCGGCGCACCAGCTCGTCGCCCAATACCCGATCGCCCGCCACCGCCCGCCCGTCGAGGAGGCCGAGCGACGCCTTCAGATCGCGGCCGGCGACCGCCAGCGCCTCGGCGACCGTCTTGACGCTGTGGTCGAGGGCCACACCGGCGTCCCAGATCGGGTACCAGACCCGCTGGGCGACGTCGCGGATGTCGCGCCGGTCGCGGTGGACGAGCACGAGATCGAGGTCGCTTCCCGGTGCGGGCTCGCGGCGCCCATAGCTCCCGATGGCGACGAGGGCGACATCGCCCTCGTCGCCGAGGAGCTCGACCAGCCATTGGTCGACCAGGTCTGCATGGGCCTGGGTGAAGGCCGAGCCGTGCCGGCCCTGGTCGAGGAACAGCGCGTTGCGCTGTTCGCTAAATGGCGTCGTGGCCCATCTCGCCCGTGCGCACACGGATCACGGTATCGACCGGCGAGATCCACACCTTGCCGTCGCCGATCTGGCCGGTACGGGCGGCAGCCACGATCGTGTCGGCCACCCGCTTGGCCTCGTCGTCGCCGACCAGGATCTCGAGCGAGATCTTCGGGACGAACTCCACGGTGTACTCGGCGCTCCTGTACACCTCGGTGTGGCCGCGCTGACGCCCGAAGCCACGCACCTCCGAGACCGTCACGCCGGGCAGGCCGATCTCGGTGAGCGCCGTCTTCACGTCGTCGAGCTTGAAGGGCTTGATGATCGCGGTCACCAGCTTCATGACAGACCCCCCGTCTCGGGACCGCTCGGTGGCGGCGGTGGTGGGCTGGGCGGACTCGGCGGGCTCGTACTCGTCGGCGCGGGTTCGCGTCCGACGAAGGCAGGCTCCGGTCCCGAGGAGTACCCGCCTCCGACCGGCGCCGACGCGTGGCCGGTCGTGGTGCTCGACAGCACGAAGTCGGGATAGCACAGCGCCCCGAACTCGGGCATGTCGAGGCCTTCGAGCTCGACCTCCGGCGACACGCGGATCTGCATGAACCGCTTGGCGACGGTGAAGATCAGGTACGTGATGCCCCATGCCCAGACGAAGCCGACCACCACGTGGGCGGCCTGGGCCGCGAGCTGGCCGCCGTCGCCGTAGAAGAGGCCCTTGACGTTGCCATTGACGCCGTTCCAGCCCGAGCCGTAGGTGCCGTCGGCGAACAGCCCGAGCGACAGAACACCCCACGCCCCGTTGAGGCCGTGGACCGAGATGGCGCCGCAGGGGTCGTCGACGTGGGCGACGTGGTCGAAGAACCACACCCCGTAGCAGACGATGAACCCGGCCACGATGCCGATCACCGACGCCGCCCACGGCGCCACGAACGCGCAGGGGGCCGTGATGGCGACGAGCCCGGCGAGCATGCCGTTGCAGGACATCGAGATGTCGGGCTTGCCGTACTTGGCATTGGTCCACGCCATCGCGGCGACGAAACCGAAGCACGCCGACAGCAGGGTGTTGACCGCCACGATCGAGATGCGCAATAAGGTCGCGCCGAAGGTGGAGCCGGGGTTGAAGCCCATCCACCCGAACAGGAGCACCATCGTGCCGATCACGACGTAGCCGATGTTGTGGCCGGGGAAGGCGTTGGGGCTCCCGTCCTTGTTGAACTTCCCGATGCGGGGCCCGAGCACCATGGCCAGGGCCAGCGCGGCCCATCCACCGGTCGCGTGCACCACCCCCGAGCCGGCGAAGTCCACGGCGCCGTGGCCCCAGTGAATCGACTGGCCCAGGTGGGCGAGCCAGCCGCCGCCCCAGAGCCAGTTGCCGTAGATCGGGTAGATGACCGCACCCATCGCCAGCTCGGCGAGGAGGAAGCCGGCGAAGGAGATCCGCTCGGCGATGGCGCCGATGATGATGTAACCCGCCGTCTCCATGAACACGACCTGGAACAGGAACATGGCGATGACACCGACGTCGTAGCCCTTCGCGCTCTGCAGGAAGAGCCCGTGCGTCCCAATGAGCCCCGCGTTGCCGTGGGGGAAGATCCCGGTGAGCGGCGAGAGGCCGCCGAGGTTCGCCACCGGCGCGACACCGCCGAACTGGAAGGCGAAGCCGACCGCGTAGTAGGCGATGAGCGCGACCGCGAACGCAGCCACGTTCATCATCATCATGTGGCCGGCGTTTTTCGCCCTGGTGAGGCCGGTCACCAGGAAGGCGAACCCGACCTGCATGAACAGGACCAGGTAGCCGGTCATCAGCAGCCACGTGAAGTTGATCGCGACGTGCAGGTGGCCGGCCTCGTTGGCGAGCGCGTTGACGCCCACCTGCGACGGTGGCACCGACGTTCCCTTCAGGCCCTGCGACGCGACGACGTCGGACACGTTGCCGGTGGCCAGGCCGGACGCGTCACCGTGATGGCCCGAGTAGTGGGCACCCACCGCCACGAGCACGATGAACGTGAACAGGGTGAGCGCTATGAGCTTCTTCCCTCGCGACAACCGGTGCTCCTTCCGTTGGTCAGGCGCGGAGGCGCACGGAGGTCCCGCCCGCCGACCGGGGACGGTAGCCACCACAGCGTTCCGGTGGCGTCACAGACGCGTGACGGCTGTGTTAAATCGCGCGCCCTGCGTCAGTGGACCACGAGGGTGGCCAGGGCCCACACGGCGGCCACGAGTCCGATGCCGATCATCACCAGACTCCGCCCGAGCGGTGCCCGGGCCAGCTCGTGCTTCTTCACGTCGCGCCGCGGGCGCACCAGGGCCAGGCCGTTGCCAACGACCATCGCTCCGCCGATGGCCAGGATGAGCAGGGGCAGGAGGTCCTGGCCGAGGAACACGCGGCCGACGCTACTGATGCGCGCTCCTGCTCAAGCCGCCGCCGCCAGAGGACGTAGACAGAGGGGTGGCGGCCCCAGTCCGCCACCATCGGGCAAACCGAGTGGGGGCCGGGAACCCTCCACAGGACCAGGCGCCAGGCCGGCGCGGGGCCCCTTCACCCGGCCTTCACTCGTCCGATGTAGCAGCGCCTCCAGGCCGGCGCGGGGCCCCCGACCACTCGCCGCCCGGCCTTCACTCGTCCGATGCGCGCCTTCAGGCCGGCGCGGGGCCCCCGACCACTCGCCGCCCGGCCTTCACTCGTCCGACGTAGGAGCGCGCGAGGCTCGACGCGTGCCGCCCGGGTACTGGCCCGACCCTGCCGACGATCCCGGCGTCAGGCCCGGCCGCGAGCCGCTGGCGCTGGTGACGCCCGACGGAGCCGTCGTCCGGGGGATCCTCTGGACGCCGCCCGGCAACGCCCCGTGGCGCACCGCCGTCGCCCTCGGGCACCCCCGCGCCGACTTCTCCGTCCACTATCTGGCGCCGCTGCTGGCCGCGGCTGGCTATGCCGTCCTCGGCTTCGCCACGCGCTACGTCAACAACGACACCGACTGCCTGCACGAGCTGCTCGTGGTCGACACCGAAGCGGTCGTGGCCGAGCTGCGCCGGCGAGGTTCCGAAGCCGTCGTCATGCTGGGCAACAGCGGCGGTGGGTCGATGTTCGCCCTGGCGCAGGCGCGCCGCGCGCTGGGCGACGCCTTCGTCGCCCTCGCTGCCCATCCGGGCGAGGGCGTGTTCATGCTCCAGGTCGTCGACCCCTCCGTCATCGACGAGTCCGACCCGTTCTCGGTCGACCCGACGCTCGACATGTACGACGCCGGCAACGGATGGCGGCCGTGGCCACAGCCGTCGTCGTACGCGCCGGCGTGGGTCGACCGTTACCGGCAGGCACAACGCGACCGGGTCGCCCGCATCGACGCCGCCGCCCGCGTCGCGCTCGAGGACCGCGAGCAGGCGAAGGAGTCGATGGCCTCGGTCGTGCCGGGCGGCGACGACTGGAACCGGCTGCGGCGCCGACGGGTGCATGCCCGTTACCTCACCGTGTACCGGACCCTGGCCGACCCCGCCTACCTCGATCCCGCGATCGACCCCGACGACCGCTCCCTCGGCACGATCTTCGCCTTCCCCGACCCACTCGACGCCAACTACGGCTACGGCGGGCTGGGGCGCGTGATGACCGCGCGGGGATGGCTGTCGACCTGGTCGGGGCTCTCGTCGGCCGCGGCAATGGCCGACACGCTGCCGGGGGTCAGCGTGCCCACGTTGGTCGTGCACGCGACGGGCGACACCGAGATCCGGCTGCACCAGGCGCGCGCCATCCACGACGCGAGCGGTGCCGACGACCGCACGTACGTCGAGGTCGCGGGAGCCGACCATTACCTGCGCGGCCGCCGGAAGGAGGCGGTAGGACTGCTGGTGGACTGGCTGCGGTCGCGGGTCCCGTAACTATCCTGCGTCCGTGGCGCGTCCGGGGGGCCGTGGTCGGGTCGCTCCCGCGTTCGCCGGAGCGCTGGTCCTGTCGATCGCGGTCGCCGGGCTCCCCGCACGAACAGATGCCGATGTCACCAGCATGACGGGCGAGAACACTGGCTAGACGCCCTTGGCCATGTTGGCGAAGAGCGTGTAGTCCTGGTGCCAGACGAGCCGGACCGTGCCCGTCGGGCCGTTGCGGTGCTTGGCAACGTGGATCTCGGCCAGCGCACGGTCCTGCGACTCGGCGTTGTAGACCTCGTCGCGGTAGATGAACATGACGACGTCGGCGTCCTGTTCGAGGGCGCCCGACTCGCGCAGGTCGGCCAGCAGCGGCCGCTTGTCGGAGCGCTCCTCGAGCCGGCGTGACAGCTGGGAGAGCGCCACCACCGGAACCGCCAGCTCGCGGGCGAGAATCTTGAGGCCCCGGCTGATCTCGGCCACCTCGACCTGGCGGCTCTCGGCGCTCTCGCGACCGGTCATGAGCTGGAGGTAGTCGACGACGATCATGCCGAGCCCACCGAGCTTGCTCTTCAGCCGGCGCGCCTTGGCCCTGATCTCCATGACGTTGGTGTTCGGGTTCTCGTCGATGAAGATGGGCGCCTCGGCCAATCGGCCGACGGCGTGACTGATCTTGGTCCAGTCGCTCTCGACGAGCCTTCCCGTGCGCAGTCGCGTGGCGTCGACACGGGCCTCGGCGCACAACAGGCGCCGTGTCAGCTCGAGGTGGCTCATCTCGAGCGAGAAGAACAGCACCGGATGCTTGGGGTCGCACTTGACCGCCGCATGCGCCGCCATCCCGAGCACAAAACTGGACTTTCCCATGCTCGGCCGCGCGCCGATGACGATGAGGTTCGACGGTTGGAGCCCCGCCAGCATGTGGTCGAGGTCGGTGTAGCCGGTGGGGACGCCGGTGATGCTCTCGCGCCGCTCGTACAGGCGCTCGAGGTCGTCGAGGTTGGCCTCGAGCAGATCCTTCAGCGCCGCCATCGAGTCGGCCACGCGGTGCTGCGCGAGGTCGAAGACGAGGGCCTCGGCGCGGTCGACCGCGGCCGCGACGTCGTCGGGCAGCTGGTAGCCGAGCTCGGCGATCTCGCCGGCGACGCCGATGAGCCGGCGCAGCAGCGCGTGCTCCTCGACGATGCGCGCGTAGCTCGGCGCGTTGCCGCTGAGCGGCGTGTGGGTCTGCAGCGACACGAGCACGGCCGCGCCGCCGACGGCCTCGAGCAGTCCCGCGCGATGCAGTTCGTCGGCAACGGTCGCGGCGTCGGGACGCTCGCCGCCGGCGTGCAGTGCACAGACGGCGTCGAATATGTGCCCGTGGCTCGGCTTGTAGAAATCGTCGGCCGAGATGTGAGCCTCGAGCGCGGCGGCCACCGCGTCGGACGACAGCAGCATCGCGCCCAGGAGCGACTCCTCGGCCTGCAGGTTGTGCGGGGGGACCCTGGTGCCGGGAGCGCGTCTTTGCGCGCGACGGGCGTCGTCGATCGACTGCACCATTGGGTTCACGATGAACCGGGAGGCCTGTGCATCGCTAGACGGACAAGCCTGTGAGTTGTCGGGGGACGGGCGGTGGATGCCCCGCCCGCGGTATCGAACATGTGTTCGATACTACGCCGTGTCGGCGACAACCTCCACCGTCACCTGCGCGGTGACGTCGGTGTGGAGGCGCACGGCGACCTCGTGCACCCCGAGACTGCGAATGGGCTCCTCGAGCTCGAGCCGGCGGCGGTCGAGCTCGATGCCCGTCGCCGCCTGCACCGCCGCCACGACGTCGGCCGCGGTGACCGAGCCGAAGAGCCGGCCCTCGACACCGGCGCGAGCGGAGATGCGGACCGGCGTCGCCGCCACGCGCTGGGCGAGCTCTTCTGCCGCCTCCCGGTCGCGGGCGTCCTTGGCGTCGCGCGCCCGGCGCATCGTGGCTGACTGGGTGACCGCGCCCTTCGACGCCTTCATCGCGAGGCCCTTCGGCACGAGGTAGTTGCGGCCGTAGCCGTCGGCGACGTCGAGGACGTCGCCCTTCTTGCCGACGCGCTCGACGTCGGCCCGCAGGATCACCTTCACGGCGCCTCGGTCTCCTCGGCGGGTGGCGTGCTGTCGACGACCTCCGCCTCGCTGCCGCCCTCCTCGGGAACGAGCTCGACCTCGTCGTCGGGCAGCCCGGCGAGCGCGACATCGGCGGCAACATCGTCAGGGGCAACATCGTCGGGGGCAACATCGTCGGCGCCGGCGGCGATGTCGGGCACGAGCGCCGAGGGCAGCGGAGCCTGCGGCCCGCCGCGTCCCGGGCCGCCCCGACCGGGACCACGCTCGCTCACCGTGCGCTGGGTGTACGGGAGCAACGCCAGCTCGCGCGCGGTCTTGATCGCAAGGGCCACCTCGCGTTGATGCTGCGCGCAGTTGCCGCTCACCCGCCGCGCCCGGATCTTCCCGCGGTCGGACATGAACCGGCGCAGAAGGTTCACGTCCTTGTAGTCGACCCAGTCGAGCTTGTCCTTGCAGAAGATGCAGATCTTCTTCTTCGTGCGCCGGCCGCCGTCCTTCGGGGCCCGGCGCGTCGTGGGGCGCGCCTTCAAAATGGCTCCTCGTCGAAGTCAGGGCCCGGCGTCGGAGCCGGCTCGCTGGCGGCGGGGCGGCCGCCGCCGCCCCCTCCGCCAGGACCGTCGCCGCTGCGACGCTCCGTCTTCTCCACCTTGGCCGTCGCCCACCGGAGGCTGGGGCCGATCTCGTCGGCCACGACCTCGACGACCGACCGCTTGTCGCCTTCCTGGGTCTCCCACGAGCGCTGCTCGAGGCGGCCCGCGACGATCACACGGGAGCCCTTCTGGAGCGACTCGCTCGCGTTCTCGGCCATCTCCCGCCAGCAGACGACGTTGAAGAACGACGTCGCCTCCTCCCAGTCGTTGGTCTGACGGTTCTGCCACCGCCGGTTGACGGCGAGACCGAACGTGGCCGTCGCCTGCCCGCTGGCGGTGAACCGCAGCTCGGGGTCGCGGGTGATGTTGCCCACGAGGGTGACGTTGTTTCCGTTTGCCATCTCTACGCTCCGTTCCCTGTTGGACCCGCGCTCGCGGCTCCGTCCCCGGATGGCGCCCGCTTGCGGACCACCGCTTCGGGGAGCCGGATCACCTTGTGGCGGATCACCTCGTCGGCGAGGCGGAGCGACCGGTCGAGCTCGGCCATCACCGACGGCTCCGCCTGGGCCTCGATGACCACGTAGTAGCCCTCCCAGCGGTGCCCGAGCTCGTAGGCGAACCGGCGCTTGCCCCAGCGGTCGACCCGGCCGGGGACGCCGCCCCGTGATCGGATCAACTCGGTGGAGCGGTCGACGGCCGCCCGGATCGCATCCTCCTCCAGGCCGGCATCGAGGATGACCATGACTTCGTAAGGCCGCACGGGCGGGCCCTCACCTCCCTGTGGACCCGGCCGTGGGCCGGGGCTCCGGTCGGTCCGGAGCAGGGTTCCTTCGAACTCGGTCATCGTAGTCGACACCGGCGATCCCGCACGGGGGGAGCATGCCAGGGGGTACCGACAGAGACCCCTGTCGCGCCGCCACCGGCGGCGCGTCAGCGCGGCGCAGGCGTGGTCGTGAGGGTGCCGCCGGGCGGCGTGAGGTACGGGTTGGCCGGGCGGTTGGCGCCAACCGCGAACACAGCGGCGAGGCCGAAGAGGACGAGCACGACGATCGCCCGGCGCAAGAGCCGGACCTCGAGCTCCAGCGGCGGTGCGCCCGCTCGTGGAGGCGGGTGGGCGACAGAGCCCCGTCGGGCGCCGACCGGCGTCGTCACGCCGAAGCCTGCGTCCGCCCGCCTCGCCCCAGCGCGTCGGCGACCTCACCGGCGAGGTGGTAGCTCTCGTCGTCGGCCGGGAAGCGGCGCGCCCGCACGTCGGCCGCGTACGCGGCCACGGCCTCGGTCGCCGACGCGCCGAGCTCGGCGTAGCGGCGGACGAACTTCGGCCGGATGCGGTCCTGCAGGCCGAGCAGGTCGTGGAACACCAGTACCTGGCCGTCGCACCACGGCCCGGCGCCAATGCCGATCGTGGGGACGGGGACGGCCTCGGTGACCATGCGGGCCACCTCGTCGGGCACGCACTCGAGGACGATCGAGAAGCATCCGGCGTCGACCAGGGCCAGCGCGTCGTCGACCAGCGCGGTGGCGGCGTCGAGCTCCTTGCCCTGCACCTTGAACCCGCCGAGGGCGTGGATCGACTGGGGCGTGAGCCCGATGTGGCCCATCACGGGGATCTCGGCGTCGATGATGGACCGGATCATGTCGACCCGCTTGCGACCGCCCTCGAGCTTCACCGCCGCCGCTCCTGCGCGGATCAGCGCCGCCGCGTTCGTGACGGTGTCGGCCACCGACACGTGGTAGCTGAGCCACGGCATGTCGCCGACGACGAGGGCTCGCGGACGGGCGCGCGCCACGGCGGCGACGTGGTGGGCCATGTCGTCGACCGTGACCTGGAGCGTGTCCTCGTGACCGAGGACCACCATCGCCAACGTGTCGCCGACGAGGATGATGTCGACACCCGCGTCGTCGACGATGCGGGCACCCGGCGCGTCGTACGCAGTGATCATGACGAGAGGGTCGTCGGCGCGCTTGTGGGCGCGCACGGCGGGAACGGTGACTGTCTGGGCCATGACGATGGGCCTCCTTTCCGTCCAGCGCGCTGAGGCTGCCGGCGGTGGTCAAATCGTACCCCCGGGCTAGCGTCGACCACCAGTGGAGGTCGTGTGCGAGAACTGCGCCCGCGAGGACGACGAGCTCGTGCTGGTGCGCCGGGTCTACGTCACACCCGAGTCGTGGGACACGCCCGGTTCGTCGCGCCCGCAACCGGACCCCGAGCTGTGGTGCTTCTCGTGCCGCTCGCAGTACCCCCACGAGCCGGCGGACGAGGAGACCGGCTAGCCGCGACGGCTCCCGTTGCCCAGCGGCAGTGCCCGCGCCAGGTGGTTCCACGAGCACTCGGGGCAGACCTCGACGACGTAGCAGGTGAGCCGATCGGCACGCCCTGACAACCGGGCCAGCTCGCGTGCCGAGGAGATGCACTGGCCGCCGGGTGGCAGCCGGGGGCCGAAGACGTACGACACGTGGACCAGGCGGGCGTCCTCGCAGATCGGGCAGTCCAGAGCGGTTGCCTCGCCCACGTTGCGGGCCGCCCGCATGAGCTCGGGGTGGGCGTCGCAGACGTCGAGCCTCGACAACCGGCCACGGCGGTACTCGGCGAGCACCGACCGCCGCGCCAGCCGGTAGTCGACCTGACCGGCGGGGCCGTCGGCGGCGCCCCGGACCTCATCAGGTCTGAAGGTCATCCGGCCACCATCCTGCGGATGGCGGCGGTGACCCCAAGGCTCTGTCGCCTGGACCTGCGCGCCTCCGCTTCGCTTCGGTGCTCGGTCATCCGGCCACCTGCCGCGCGCTCACCCGCCCAAGGCTAGCGATCCGTCCCCGACCGGTCGCCTGACACCGTCGGGCGGGATAGATATATCGGCCCGATACATCGGGTATGCTGTCAGCATGTTGGAGCTGGCGATCCTGGGCGTCCTCAAGGAACAGGACCTCCACGGATACGAGCTGAAGAAGCGACTGGCCGAGACGCTCGGGGCGCTGTCGAGTGTGTCCTTCGGCTCGCTCTACCCCGCGCTGGCGCGGCTCGAGGCGGCCGGCGCCGTCGAGGCCGTCGACGTGGCCGGCGCCGTGGCGGTCTCGTCGATTCCGATGACGGGATCGATCGGGGGCGAGGTCGCAGCCCTGCGGGCGCGACGCACGACGGGACGCGGCTCGCGGGGCAAGAAGGTTTACGGCATCACGCCCGTGGGCGAGCGCCTGTTCGAGGAGCTGCTGGCCACCGAGTCGGCAAGTGGTGACGACGACCGCGCCTTCAACCTCAAGCTCGCGTTCGCCCGCCACCTGCCGGCCGACGCCCGCCTCGGCCTTCTCGAGCGACGGCGTGCGCAACTCGTCGACCGGCTGACCAAGGCACGCAGCGCCATCCGCGCGAGACGGGAGCGGCTCGACGCCTACAGCCGCTCGTTGATGGAGCACGGCACCGAGACCACCGAGCGCGACATCTCGTGGCTCGACCGGCTGATCGCCGCCGAGCGCGGCCACAGGACAAGAAAGGCGGAGCAGACGTGACCAAGCCAAAGATCCGCGTGGCTATCGCGGGCGTGGGCAACTGCGCGAGCTCACTCGTGCAGGGCATCGAGTACTACCGCGACGCCGATCCCACCGACGACGTCCCGGGCCTGATGCACGTCGAGCTCGGCGGCTACCACGTGCGCGACGTCGAGTTCGTCGCCGCCTTCGACGTCGACGCCACCAAGGTCGGCGCCGACCTGGGCAAGGCCATCTTCGCGGGCCAGAACAACACGGTCCGCTTCGCATCGGTCGGTGAGCTCGGGGTGGAGGTGCAACGGGGTCCGACCTTCGACGGGCTGGGCCGCTACTACCGCGAGACGATCGAGGAGTCGCTCTTCGAGCCGGTCGACGTAGCCTCCGCGCTGCGCGAGTCGGGCGCGGAGGTCCTCGTCGCCTACCTCCCCGTCGGCTCCGACGCCGCTCAGAAGCACTACGCCGAAGCCTGCCTCCAGGCCGGCGTCGCTTTCGTCAACGCCATCCCGGTCTTCATCGCGAGCGACCCCGTGTGGGCCGCCCGGTTCACCGAAGCGGGCGTGCCGCTCATCGGAGACGACATCAAGAGCCAGGTGGGCTCGACGATCGTCCACCGCATCCTCACGCGCCTCTTCGAGGACCGCGGCCTCGCCGTCGACCGCACCTACCAGCTCAACTTCGGCGGCAACATGGACTTCAAGAACATGCTCGAGCGCGAGCGGCTCGAGTCGAAGAAGATCTCGAAAACCCAGGCCGTCACCAGCCAGTTCAACGAGCCGCTCCCGTCCGACGACGTGCACGTCGGCCCGTCCGACCACGTGCCGTGGCTCGAGGACCGCAAGTGGGCCTACATCCGCATCGAGGGCCGCAACTTCGGCGACGTCCCCCTCAACCTGGAGCTCAAGCTCGAGGTCTGGGACTCCCCGAACTCGGCGGGAGTCATCATCGACGCCCTGCGCTGCGCCCGGATCGCCCTCGACCGGGGCCTCGGGGGCCCGCTCGTCGGCCCGTCCTCGTACTTCATGAAGTCGCCGCCCGTGCAGTACCACGACGACGAGGCGCACCGCCTCGTCGAGGAGTTCATCGCGGGCTAGCAATCGCGAGCGTCGCTAACGTGCCCGACATGTCGAACACCGACATCGCCGGGGCGTGGGACGCCCATGCCCGTTGGTACCAGGGCCGGGCCAACCTGCCCACCGACGTCGTCCACTATGGCGGCGACATCGGCACCGAGGCCGACTTCCGGCTGTGCGGCGACGTCAAGGGCAAGCGCGTGCTCGAGCTCGGCTGCGGCGGGGCGCAGTGCTCGATCGCCTTCGCCAAGCAGGGCGCCATCGCCATCGGCGTCGACTTCTCCGCCGAGCAGCTGGCCCACGCCCGCCAGCTGGCCGACCAGGAGGGCGTGAAGGTCGAGCTGCACGAGAGCGACGTAGCCGACCTCGCGTTCATCCGCGCCGACACCATCGACCTCGCCTTCAGCGCCTGTGCCCTCAACTACGTCGAGGACCTCAACCGCGTGTTCCGCCAGGTACACCGCGTGCTCAAGCCGAACGCGGCGCTGGTGTTCTCCACCAACCATCCCGCCGCGCACCTGATCGACACCGACGCCGACGAGCCGTTGCTCGTGCGGCACTCCTACTGGGACCACGCGCCGATGGAGTGGGAGTGGAACGGCGTGCCCTTCCGCGACTTCCACCACACGATCCAGGACGTGTTCACCAGCCTGATCCGTGCCAACTTCCGCATCGACACGATCATCGAGCCCGAGCCCGTACCGTCCGGGGCCCGCAGCATGTTCTGGGACGAGACGCAGACGCTGGTGCCGCGCTACCTCATCATCCGCGCCCGCAAGGAGGGCACCTAACTCGCCCGACGGGCTGTCCACCACTCGTGGAGACGGTGGCCGGCCTCATCCTCGCCGAGCGGACCCTCGTCGAGGCGGAGCTCGAGCAGGAACGCAAGGGCCTCGCCTACGAGTGGCCCCGGCGGGATGCC
>VAXF01000216.1 GCA_005888395.1 Actinomycetota bacterium
ACACCTCTCCCCCGCGCATGGGCCGCAGCTCATCTTCCGCGGCGCGCGCCAACTCGACGATGCGGGGAAGGTCGGTCTCGGTGGCGGGGCGCGACGCCTCCACCGCGCTAAGAGGACTGGAGCTGCGCGACCCGCGTGAGGATCGTCTTGCGGCGCCGTCCGGCCTCCTCATAGGAACGGACGGCCTCGAGCTCGTCGCGAGTGAGGCCCGCCAGGCGCTGAACGACCTGCGAGGCCGACAGCGAGTCGTAGCCGGGGATGGCCAGGCCCGCCGCCTCGATGCGGCGCTGCCCGTTGCCGCTGGGCGGAGCCGGCGGCTCGGCGGGCCGCTCGGCCGTGGGGTCCGACGCCGCCGGCGAGGCGGCGCGGAGCGGTGGACGGGCGGGACGCGGCGGCCGCAGGCCGGCCAGCATGCCCTCGGCCTGCTTGCGGGCCTGGTCGAGCGCCTTGCCCGCCTCCTGCTGGCCCTGCCTGAAGGCGAACTCGCCGATCATCCGGGCCATGGTGGCCTGGCTGCTGACCTGCTTGCGACCGCGCTCGACCAGCTTGGGTACCAAGTCGCGAACCGAGAGCGCCAGGCCCACGGGGACGTAGACGAACAGGTCGAGGGCCTGGTCGATCGGGGTCTTGTGTTCGCTCACGTCCCGATTCTTACTCGACTGCGCCGTGGTCACACGCAGTCGAGGCAGAGCTGACGCTTGGGGTCGGCCAGCTGGCTCTTGCGCTTGAGGAGGAAGCAGGACTGGCAGACGAACTCGTCCTCCCGCTTCGGGACGACCTTGGTGGCGCCCTCGGCGCGCTCCTCGGGAAGCTCGGGGGCCTCCTCCTCTTCCTCCTCGGCCTCTTCCTCCTCGGCGACGACGAGTCGCTCCTTCAGCATCTCGTCCAGGGCGGCCTCGACGTCGTCGCCCTCTTCGTCGTCGTCATCGTCCTCGTCGTCCTCGTCGGTGACAGTGAGGCCGACCGCCTCCTCCGCCTCGACGTCCTCGTCTTCGACGAGCGCGTCGTCGTCCGCGAGGTCGTCCTCGACGTCATCCTCGAGATCCTCGAGGTCGGCCTCTTCGAGGTCCTCGGGCTCTTCCAGGTCGGTGTCGAGGAGCTCGTCGTCCAGGTTCTTGTCGGGCATGCGGGTCCCTCGGGCGCTCGTGCGGAGGGGCAGCATAGACGGGAGGCCGTGGCGCGCCAGACGACCACGTTGAGAATCTGCGACGCCGGGTGAAGCGGAGGGAGCTCAGGGGACCGTTGGGGCCATCCGGTAGCCCGACCCGCGAGCGGGTGGGTTATTGGGACGTTCTCTACTTGGTCTCCTGAACCCCCTCCCTGCCCGTTATCCGCCCACCTCGGATGCCCTCAACGAGCGTCTCCGAAGCCCCCCTCACCGGGCGCCGGGGCGTCCGGACAAGGACTCGTTCTGCCACGTCCAACGCGCCCAGTCAAGCGGTCGCGCACGTTGGTGACCTGCATCTCCGCGCGTCGCGGCAGGTCACGACCACCGAAAATATTCTTCAGCCGAGCAGCTGGCGCGCGGTGGCGCGACGGCCGGCGAGCTTCACGACCTCGATGGCGTTCGGGAGCTGCTCCTTGATGGCGGCGTCGTGCGTGACCACCAGCACCTGCCGGAAACGGCCACGCAGCCGCTCGAGCGCGAGCAGCATGCGCTCCTTGCGGTCGTCGTCGAGCGGGCCGAAGACCTCGTCGAGCACGAGCAGCCCGACGGCGCCCCCGGACTGGAAGCGAACGTGCTCACTGATCGCGACGCGCAGCGCAAGGTTGGCCAGATCGATCTCCGAGCCGGAGAAGCGATCGAGGTCGAACGCTCGACCGGCGTCGAAGATGCGGATGCCGTAGGTCTCGGGGTCGACTTCGAGCCGGTCGTACTCGTGGTCGGTCAGCGCCGCGAACAGCTCGGCGGCCTGCGCCGCCAGCCGCGGGCCCACGCTGGCGACAACCGCGTTGCGGAACGCGCCGAGAAGCTCGGCCATCCGGTTGAGGTGTCGCGACTCCTCGCCGAGGTCGGCCAGTCGGGCGTGCTGCTCGCCCGCCTCGACCACCCGCGCCGCGGCCGCCTCGCCGCGAGCGCGCGCCTCGGTCGCGGCCAGCCGGGCTGCCTGCGCCAGCGCCACCGCGGCCGCCGCGTGGCGCCGGACCTCGTCGAGGGCGACTTGGGCAGCGTCGAGGTCGCCCTTGCGGAACCCGAGCGCCGCCACCTTCTCGCGGAGGGTCTCGACCCGACCCGTCCACTCCCCGAGCTCGGCCCGGGCCCGCTCGAGGCCCGCCTCGACCTCGGCACGCCGCTCGAGCCGGCCCCGCAGGCGCTGCACCTGGCTGGCCGCCTCCCGGCGCCGGTCGAGCTCGGCGGCGAGCGGGGCCTGCGCCCGTTCGGGATCGTCGTCGAGGGGCCGGCCGAGGGCGGCCACGGCACTCGCGAGCGTCTCCTCGAGCGCGGTGCGGCGGGCGGCCGCCTGCTCGTAGACGGTCCACGCGTCGCGGGCCCGCTTCACCGCAGTGGCGGCGCGGTCGGCGGCGACACGGCTGGCCTGCGCGTGTGTCGCCGCCTCCTTCTGTCGGCGCGCGAGCTCCTCGACGCGTCGTGTCACCTCGTCGAGCTCCTCGGCCCGGTGGCGCTGCACTGCCTCGAAGGCGTCGCCGAGCGCCTGCCCACACAGCGGGCATTCGGCCTCGCCGGAGAGATCGGCCGCCCGGCCGGCGCCGTCGGCGACGCGCTGCTGCTCGGCCTGCGCGGCGCGGAGCTCGGCGTCGAGCGCCGCCAGCGCCGCCCCCGCAGTTTCGGCCGCGGCGCGCCCGGCCTCGGCTTCGTCGTCGGCCGGCGGTGCGGGCGGTTCCTGTACGGGGAGCGCCGCCAGCGCCCGCCGGGCTTCCAGGACTGCGTCGAGACGCCGGAGATCGCGCGCGAGCTCCTCGACGCCGTCGGCGTCGGGCTGGAGACGGGCGAGCTCGCCGGCGGCGCGTTCGAGCGCGGACTGGTCGCGCTCGAACGTGGCCACCTGCTTGGACGCGTTGTCGCGCTGGGCGGCGGCCGTCTTTCCCTCGGCGACCAGGGCGTCGTACTCGCGGCGCAGGTCGCCGAGCTTCCGGTGGGCGTCCTCGGCCTCGGCCGCCTGCCGCGTGGCCTCGCCCGCGGCCTGCTCGCGCGCGACCGCGGCCTGGTCGCTCGCACGCGCGACCTGCTCGGCCTCGCCCGCCGCGGCGCGCAAGGCGTCGATGTCGGGGAGCAGCTCGCGCAGCCGATCGTGTTCGTCGCGACGCTGCTTGGCATCGCGACGCGCGTTGTCGCGTGCCGTGTCGAGCGGCGTGATGCCGAGCAGCTTGAGCACGAGGTCGCGCCGCTCGCCCGGCCGCTGGTTGCTGAACGCCGACAGCTGCTTCTGCTCCGCGAAGACCGAGGCGCGGAAGGCGGCGTCGTCCATCCCGAGGATCGACTGCACGAACCGCCTCGTGTCGGTGACGCCCTCGGCGACCTGGAGCCCGTCGGCGTGGGCCTGCGCCTTCACCGTGGCGTTCTGGCCCGTGATCGTGCGCCGCACGAGGTAGAGATGGCCCTCGTGCTCGAACTCGAGCTCAGCGAGGCAGTCGGCGTTGACACCCGACGTGCGGATCTCGTCCTTGGGCGTGCGCGCCTGGCC
>VAXF01000217.1 GCA_005888395.1 Actinomycetota bacterium
GACCGACCTTCCCCGCATCGTCGAGTTGGCGCGCGCCGCGGAAGATGAGCTGCGGCCCATGCGCGGGGGAGAGGTGTGGGCGGCCCAGCGTTGCGCGGGCCAGCCGCTCGAGGAGCGTCTCGCCGACGGCCTCACGCGTGACGACCGGTTGCTGCTGGCCGGCACGCTCGACGACGTGGTGGTCGGCTACGCGTCCGTCCGGCTGGAAGCGCTCCCGGACGATCGCGTGCTCGGCGTCGTCGACGACCTCTTCGTCGAGCACGAGGCACGGGCCGTCGGGCTGGGCGAGGCGATGATGGCCGAGATCGTGGAATGGTGCCGCGGGCGGCGCTGTATGGGCATCGACGCGATCGCGCTTCCCGGCCACCGGGCCACCAAGAACTTCTTCGAGGAGTCGGGCATGAGTGCGCGCCTTCTCGTCATGCATCGCTCACTGTGAGGGCTCCCGAGGTGTGCGTCGGCGCGGTGGTGGTCGACGACGAGCACCTCCTGCTCGTCTGTCGCGGGCGGCCGCCCGGGAAGGGCTACTGGTCGGTGCCCGGGGGACGCGTGGACCCGGGCGAGACCCTGGCCGAGGCCGTCGTGCGCGAGGTGGCCGAGGAGACCGGTCTCGAGGCCGTCTGCGGCGAGCTGCTCGGTTGGGTCGAGCGCATCACCGACGAGCACCACTTCGTGATCCTCGACTTCGTTGCGACCGTCCTCGACCGTCGCCCTCCGGAACCGGGTGACGACGCGGCCGACGCGGCGTGGGTGCCCGTGCACGACGTCGCCGAGTGGCGGCTGGTCGACGGCCTCGCCGAGTTCCTCCATGAACGCGGCGTGATCCCGACGATCGCCTGACCGCGATCGCTACCGACCCTTCCACTGCGGGGCTCGCTTCTCGATGAAGGCGCGCGGGCCCTCGGCGAAGTCCTCGCTGCGGACGATGTCGGCAAAGGCGCCGTTGGTCACCCCCCAGGCCTCCTCGTCCGACGCCGTGAGCGTGTCGAGCAGGACCCGCCGGCTGGCCCGCACCGCCAGTGGGGCGTTGGCGCAGATGCGCTCGGCCATCGCCAGCGCGGCGTCGAGCGCGCCACCGGGTTCGACGAGCTGGTTCACCATCCCCAGCTCGTACGCGCGCGCGGCGTCGATTGGGTCACCCGTGAGCACGATTTCGAGGGCGACGTTGCGGGGGAGGGCCTTGGGCAGCCGGAACAGACCGCCGGCCGCGGCGACCAGCGAGCGCTTGACCTCGGGAAGCCCAAAGCTCGCCTGGCGCGAGGCCACGATGAGGTCGCAAGCGAGCGCGAGCTCGCACCCGCCGGCGAGCGCGGGACCGTCGACGGCGGCGACGACCGGCTTGGCGCGGGCCCGGGCCACGAACCCCCCGAAACCGCCCCGTTCCGTCAAGAGGTCGGCTGCTCTGCCCGCGGCCACCGCCTTGAGGTCGGCCCCGGCCGAGAACACCGGCCCCTCGCCCGCGAGCACGGCCGCCCACGTGTCGTCGTCACCCTCGAAGCGGTCGACGGCCGCCTCCAGCGCCTGGGCGACGTCGCCGTTGACGGCGTTGCGGGCCTCGGGACGCCTGATCGTGAGGACGGCGACCCGGCCCCGTTGCTCGTAGCCGACCATTTGACTCCTCCCCACGGTGGTCGCGGGACGTTACGTGACGGTCCGGGGGCCTGGCACGTCTAACTCCCGGTGACGAAGCACCTGGCCTGCCCGTTCTGCGGCGCGTACGAGGTCGAGCGACTCTTCGTCGCCTCGATCCACATGGACTCGTGCCATTGCTCGGTGTGCGGCTCGGCCTGGGACGAGGACACCGGCGGCCACTACCGCGCCCGCGGCGACGGCGGGTCGGTGCTGGTGCGCCGAGCCAAGCGCTGACTCGAGGCGCGTAATCGGCTCACGCGCACCGTGGCCGAAGCGGACTAGTCATACGAAATACCTCTAAAGCATCACCTCGGTCGTGCCGATCACGCTGCGAGCGGAGACGACGACGGGAGGCAAGACCATGGCTGTGGGGCTGGCGAGCAAGACGGCGTTTGTCGTTCGCGACAACAACGAGCAGGTCGTCATGATCGTGTGGGGCGACGACGCGCGCGATGCGGCTCTCGACTGGATCGGGCGCGGATACCGCGTCCAGCGGATCGACCCGAGCGACGTCGACACCGACGGTTAGTTAGGCGCTCTCCTCGGCTTCGCCGTCGAGGATCCACGCGGCGATACCAGCGCTCAGCTCCGACACCGGCGGTGTGGGTGGCCTGTGCTCCGCGTCGTTGCCGGCCGGGACGTCGGGTCTCTGGGGTTTGGCGGCAGGAGGGGCGCCACTGCGCGTGCGCGGCGGACGCCGATCGCGCCGCCGGCTCCCTGGAGTCTTCTCCCGCGGCGGGGGAGTGCTCCCCGCTTCCGGCTCGATCCCGAGCACCTTGGCCACGCCGGGAACGCGCGCGGCGGCCCGGCGTCCGGCCACGAGGAGCTCCTCGGGCGGCTCTGCGGGCAGTCCCGCCGGTTGCACCGTGCGTCGCACTGCCGACGCCGCGACGGCGTCGAGCAGGGCCACCCACCGGTCGACGGTCGCCTCGGCGTTCATCGCTGCACCGGCAGCCTCGCTCAGTCGCTTCACGAGCTCGGCCGGAATGCGCGTTCCCGGCTCGGGCGGACGGCTGCTGACGCGAAGCGCCCGCACGACCCGACTCTCGTCGAGCGAATGCGTGATCTCTTCGAGCCACCGCTGACGCTCCTCCTGGGAGCGTCGCGCCAACGCCTCGCGCAGCTGGCCGGCGAGAAGGCGGCCTTCGTCCTGACGGGCGGCCGCATCCGACGAGATCACGACCGAACGCAGATCGCGAAGCGAGATCGCGTCGGCGTCGGCGACGGCAGCCTCCGCGCGGTCGAGCCACTCGGCGGCCCGCAGGCGGGGGAGCAGCTCCTCGGCCAGCGCCACCAGGGCATCCGCCTTGACCTCCGGCTTTCCCTCGGCGAGCGCCTTGGCGTTCTCGTCCTCGATCGCCTTGCGTACTCCGGGCACACCGCCCTGCAGCACCTGCTCCGCGACCACGCGGTGCTCACCCGGAAGGGACGCCACCACCGCGTCGCGGTGCTGCCTTCCCGGCTGGAGCCGTTTCGCCTTCGGTCGCTCGAGCTCTGGCCGCTCGGGTCGCTTCGGCCGCTCCGGCCGAGGCGCACGCGGCTCGCGCGGCTGACGCTGCGGCCGCTCGCCCGCCGGTCGCTCCGCGCGAGGGGACCGTTCTGCCCGCGGCGGCCGATCGCGGGCGGGCCCGTCGCGGCCCGGCCGACGCTCTCGCCGGTCGTCGCCCCGCCGCGGCGGTCGCGACCCACGTGACTCCTCCATGTCTGCGTACGACTGGGGCGCCGGCTCCGGCCCGCCGATGATCTCCAGTCGCCCCGCCTCGACCCGCTTCGGCGGGGGAGCCAGCACCGACGTCACCGTGATGCCGTCGATCTCGAACTCCGCGTCCGCCCGCAGGACATCGCCGACGGTCGCCCCCTCGTAGAGCAGCCCACCCTCGAGCACGCCCTTTGGCTCCCGCGCGCCCGCCGCCCGCCACGTCCACGTGCCGTCCGGACGCGCGCTCGTCAACTCGATCTCGATACGCCTGGACATCCAACACCGAAGTTATCGCCGTCCCACAAACCGGGGCGTGCCCGGCGCGTGGGGGCTTATGGGCGAAGGAGCAACCGTCTCTCTTCACTGCGGTCGAGCCTTCCGGCCCGACCGCAGTAAACGGCTTACGGGGCGGCTCCGCCGCCCAT
>VAXF01000238.1 GCA_005888395.1 Actinomycetota bacterium
CTCGGCGATGTGGTGGGCGACCGGCGTGAGCCGTTCGAGGCGCTCCTCGGGGATCGTACGCACCCCCATCTTCAGCGAGAGGTTCGGGATGGTCGCCGTGAGGTCGCAGTTGCCCGTACGTTCGCCGTAGCCGTTGATCGTGCCCTGCACGTGGGTGGCGCCGCCCCGTACGCCCGCGAGGGCGTTGGCGACGCCGCAACCGGTGTCGTCGTGGGTGTGCACGCCGATCCGCACGTCGTTGCCGAAGTAGCGCACGATCTCGGCCACGATGGGCTCGACCTCGTGCGGGAGCGAGCCGCCGTTGGTGTCGCAGAGCACGAGCGTGCCGACGCCCTTCTCGACCGCGGCTTCGAGCACGCGGAGGCTGAACTCGGGGTTGCGCTTGTAGCCGTCGAAGAAATGCTCCGCGTCGAAGAGCACGTCGAGCCCAGAGCCACGCAGGAACTCGATCGAGTCGGCGACCATGGCCACGCCCTCGTCGAGGGTGGTCTCGAGCGCGTCGCGCACGTGGTAGTCCCAGCATTTCCCGACGATGCACACGGTGGACGTGCCCGCCTCGACGAGGTGTCGCAGCGTGTCGTCCGAGTCGACCTTGCCGAGCTTCCGGCGCGTGGATCCGAAGGCGACGAGCGTGCTCGTGTCGAGGGCGAGCTCGGAGCCGGCGCGGCGGAAGAACTCGTCGTCCTTCGGGTTGGCGCCCGGCCAGCCGCCCTCGATGAAGTGGACGCCGAGCCAGTCGAGCTGCTCGGCGACCCGCAGCTTGTCCTCGACGGTGAGCGACAGCCCCTCGAGCTGGCTGCCGTCGCGCAGCGTCGTGTCGTAGACCTCGACCGCCTCCGGGAGCGATACAGGGTCAGGTGTGGACATGCTCGAGCCAATCCTTGTAGCGGTCGACCTGGCCGCGCACCGCCGCGAAGTAGGTCTCCTGGATGCTGCGGGTTATGGGGCCCGGCTCGCCGATCTCGCGGTCGTCGACCGAGCGCATGGGAACGACCTCGGCGGCAGTGCCGGTGAGGAACGCCTCCTCGACGGTGTAGAGGTCGCTCCGGAGCAGGTTGGCCTCCGCGACCTCGTAGCCCAGGTCGCGCGCGATCGTGATCACCGAGTCGCGCGTGATGCCTTCGAGGGCGCCCGCGCTGGTGGGCGGCGTGAACAGCTTGCCGCGTTTCACCACGAACACGTTCTCGCCGGAGCACTCGCTGACGAATCCCTGCGGCGACAGGAGCACGGCCTCGTCGTAACCCGCTTTCAACGCCTCGACCTTGGCCATCGAGGAGTTGATGTACATGCCCGTGCCCTTGGCCGCGGGCGGCACCGCGTTGGGGTCGTGGCGCTGCCAGGTGCTGATCTTCACGCGCACGCCGTGCTTCACGCCCTCGTCGCCCAGGTAGGTGCCCCACGGCCACACCGCGATCGACACGTTGACCGGGCACGGCAGCGGGTTGAGCCCCATCTCGCCGTAGCCGAGATAGACGATCGGGCGGATGTAGCACTCGTCGAGACCGTTGGCCCGGACCGTGGCCTTGACCGCGTCGACCAGCTGCGCCTGCGTGTAGGGGATGTCGATCAGGAACACCTTGGCGCTGTTGAACAGGCGCTCGACGTGCTCGGTGAGCCGGAACACCGCCGCTCCCTGCGACGTGGCGTACGCGCGGATGCCCTCGAACACGCCGCTCCCGTAGTGCAGCGTGTGGGTGAGGATGTGGATCTTGGCGTCGTCCCAGTCGACGAGCTCGCCGTCCATCCAGATCTTGTCGACCTTCTGCAGGGGCATCGCTGTTTCTTCTTTCTCTTAGACGCGGGCGGCGACGGCGTCGCCGATCTGGGTGGTCGCGCCGGCGACGTCACCGGCGTCGGCACAGGCCTTGGTGATACGGGCGGCGGCGTCGGACTCGCCGAGGTGATCGAGCATCATCGCCGCGGAGATGATCGCGGCCAGCGGGTTGGCCCTGCCCGTGCCGGCGATGTCGGGAGCGGAGCCGTGCACCGGCTCGAACAGCGAGGGCCCGGTGCGAGCCGGGTTGAGGTTGGCCGAGGCCGCACGCCCGATGCCCCCGGACACCGCACCGGCAAGGTCGGTGAGGATGTCGCCGAACAGGTTGTCGGTGACGATCACGTCGTAGCGCGCAGGTGACTCGACCAGGTGGATACAGGCGGCATCGACGTGGTTGTAGGCGATCGAGACGTCGGGATGCTCCGATGCCACCTCGTCGAACGTGCGCTGCCACAGGTCTCCGGCGAACGTCAGGACATTGGTCTTGTGCACGAGCGTGAGGTGGCGACGGGGGCGCGACCGGGCGAGGTCGAAGGCGAAGCGCACGCAGCGCTCGACGCCGACCCGGGTGTTGACCGAGCCCTGGGTGGCCACCTCGTGCGGCGTTCCCTTGCGCAGGAATCCGCCCTCGCCGGCGTAGGAACCCTCGGTGTTCTCCCGCACCACCGCCATGTCGATCCCGCGGGCCGGGTCGGCGAACGGTCGCAGGTTCACGTAGAGGTCGAGCTCGAAGCGCAGGCGCAGCAGGAGGCCGCGCTCGAGCACCCCGGGCGGCACCTCGGGCGTGCCCACGGCGCCGAGGAGGATGGCGTCGAGGCCGCGCAGCTCGTCGAGGACCGCGTCCGGCAGCACCTCGCCGGTGCGCAGGTAGCGCGCGCCCCCGAGGTCGTAGTCGACCGTGTCGAGGTCGGCGCCGGCGGCGCGCGCCACCTTCAGCGCCTCGGCGACGACCTCGGGGCCGATGCCGTCGCCCCCGATGACCCCGATCCTGTGAGCCACAACCTCCCCTGAGAAACAAGAAACCGCCCACCTGAGGTGGACGGTCGCGAGCGCACGCCGGCAGGCGACGTGCGCTACGGAATGACGATTACGGACAGAGCTCTCACGACCGGTCCAGCATAGGGCAGCTCCTCGGAGCGAGGCCAGTAGCTTTGGGGCCATGGGTGAGACGCAGCTGTCCCAGGCGGCGTACGACAGGCTGAGAACGGAGTACGACGACCTCACCACCCGCTGGCGGGTGGAGATCGCCCAGAAGATCGAGCGGGCGCGC
>VAXF01000001.1 GCA_005888395.1 Actinomycetota bacterium
AGAGCATCGAGTGCCTCCAGGTCCGCAGGGGTCGAGACACCGACAACGGCGACGCCGGACACCGTGCGCTTGGCCATGCCCGCGAGCGTGCGACCGGGACCGACCTCGACGAGGACGTCGACTCCCATGTCGACCAACGTCTGCTGGCTCTCCCGCCACCGCACCCGCTCCACCAGGTGGTCGGCCAGCGCGGCGCGCCAGTGGTCGCCACCCGCGTGCGGGCGGGCGTCGCCGTTGGACACCACCGGCGCGTCGCCGGGCGCGAAGTCGACCTCCTCGAGAAAGGCGCGGAGGTCGGAGGCGGCCTGCGACATCAGTGGTGTGTGGAACGCGCCTGCGACCGCGAGCGCGATCGCCTTCCGAACGCCGATCGCGCCGGCTTCCGTCACGGTCGCGTCGACGCCGTCAGGCGTGCCGGCCACGACCACCTGTCCCGGGGCGTTGTCATTCGCCACCCAGCAGCCGCCGGCACTGGCCGCGCACGCCGCCTCCGCCTGCTCGATGCCGCCGCCCACCAGTGCCGCCATCTTTCCGGGGTGGGCCTCTGCGGCCCGCTGGGTCACGGCGGCGCGGTGGGCCGCGAGCTGCACACCGTCGTCGAACGCAAGCGCGCCCGACGCAACCAGGGCGGTCACCTGCCCGAGCGAATGTCCCGCGACGGCGCGCGGTGCCGGCAACGCGGAGCGCACCGCGTCCCAGGCCACGAGCGAGACGAGCAGGACCGCGAGCTGCGCGTCGGCTGTGGCCGCATGGACCTCCGGGTCGTCGTCGAGGAGCAGATGAGCGAGCGGACGGTCGAGCACCTTCTCGGCCTGGTCGACGACCTGCCACGCGTCGTGGTCGCGCCAGGGCTCGCCCATCCCCGCAGCCTGCGATCCCTGCCCCGGGAACATCACTCCCACGCCCATGACCAGTCCCCCAGCCGCTCGCCCGAAGTTCTCCGACCTACCCGAGACACCAACGGTTACACCGTATCGTCCAAAGATTCGACGAAGTTTTCCATCTTGTGAAATGCTCGTGAAGTGCCGGACTACCGCGTCGAGGAGCTGGCCGAGGCGGGCGGGGTGAGCGTCGACGTCGTGCGCTCGTACCAGTCGAAAGGGCTGCTCCCGCCGCCCCGCCACCAGGGGCGCGTGGCCCTCTACGGACCGCGCCATCTCGAGCGCCTGCGCACGATCCGCGACCTCAAGGCACGGGGCCACTCGCTGCGCGCAATCGCGTCGCTCATCGGCGGGCGAGAGGGCGAGACCCGCAGCCTCTTCGCCGACGCCGTGTCGGCCGGCGAGGAGGAGCCGCTGAGCCTGGTCGAGCTGGCCGAGCGCACGCGCGTTCCCCCGGCCCTGCTCCGCTCCCTCGAGGGCTCGGGGCTGTTGCGCCCGCGCCGCGGGCCGGGCGACCGCCCCTACACCGCGGCCGACGCCCGCGCCGTGCGCATGCTCCTCAGCCTGCTCGGCGGCGGCCTGCCCCTCGAGGAGCTCATGCAGGTGGCCGACATCCAGTTGGAGACGATCGACCGCGTGGCCGCGGGTGCCGTCGAGCTGTTCCTCCGCTACGTCCGGGAGCCCCTCCTGGCGTCGCGGGTCGGCCAGAAGGAGGAGGCCGAGCGGATGGTCGCCGCCTTCCGGCTCATGCTCAACGCCGCCACCGGGCTGATCGCGTACAGCTTCCAGCGCACGGCGCTCAACCTCCTCGAGGCCGAGCTCGAGGCGCACGGCAACCGGTCGGAGCGGGCTGCGCTCCGGCGCGAGGTCGACCGGCGCCACCTCCAACAGCGCAGCGCGTGAACGTGACTAGGAACTCGTCAACGTGTGACGTGATGCAAATGAGGCATTGTTCAGATTCTTCCGAACCGCCACACTGCACCTAGGAGGCTGGGATGGTCGCCACCGACGCGTGCAGCGTGGTCGTTGCGGATGACGTCGCGGAGGTGCGTCAGCTCCTCGAGGACGCGCTGACCCTCGCCGGCCATTTCTCGGTGATCGGCACCGCGGCCGACGGCCGGGAGGCCGTCGACATGGTGTGCCGCCTCACGCCCGACGTCGCCGTGGTCGACATCGCCATGCCGGCCATGGACGGGTTGGAGGCCATCCCCTACATCCGCGAGTGCTCGCCCGCCACCCACATCGTGGTCCTGTCCGCGTTCGCCGCCGCCGAGCAGGAGGCGCTGGCGCGCGGCGCCGACGTGTTCGTCGAGAAGGGCACGCCGGTGCGCGAGATCGTCGCCACGATCCAGGCGTTCTGCTGAACGTCAGGAGGGCGACGACCTGAGCACGTAGACGTGGCGACCGGACAGGTCGCCGGTGAGCGTCAACAGCGCTCGCGTCGGATGCAGCACCGCCACACGCGTACCGTCACGCTCGACGACGACACGGCGCCCCGTCCAGGGGCCCACAAGGCGGACGTTCGCAACTCCGTCACCTGTGACCGCCACCGCCAGCGGGTGGTCGACGCGGAGGCCCATGCGCCCGAGGTCGAGCGTGACGTCGGACACAGCGCGCAGCGACGCGCCCAGCCCGTTGCCAACAGGTTGGCGCGAACGCGCCGGCCGCAGCTCGATCCCGACCTCGCGCCAGGCGTCACCCGTGTGGACCGCGTCGTTCGGGCCACACAGGTCGGCGCCACTCGTCACGTTCTCCCCCGCCGCCACGATCCGCGACGAGTCGTTGGCCCGATCGGCGCGCGCCAGGCTCGTCACGTCGACGGAGCCGGTGTCGGCGCCGTCCCGCACGACCACCCCCGACACCCAGTAGGCGTGGTCGTAGTGGAGGTCGAGACCTGTGGCCGGGTCGTGCATGAACATCGCCGGCTCGACCGCGAGCACCACGTGGGCCGGGTCGACCTGGCGTCGGTGGGTGAGCGCCTCCAGCAGCACGCAGTTGGAGAGCGCTGGCACCACCTCGTGCTGGCGGCGGAGCAGCACCCACGCGCGGTAGTCGTAACCGAGCTGGTCGAGCCGCAACGTGTCCTGGCTCACGAGCACGTTGTTCACGAGTGGATCGACTTGGCCGTTGACCATCCGGATCGGCAGGTCGGCGAGGTTGTCGAGCAGCTCGGCCGCGCCGGCGGGGAAGCGCGAGGGTGAGAGCACCTCGTCGAGGACCGGGCCCGGCACCGCCCCGAACTCGTACTGCGCGCTGCCACCTGTGCCGATGAAGGGCACGAGCGCCGACCAGCGGTCGGGGAAGCGGATCCCGATGCGGAACGTCCCGAAGCCGCCCATCGACACCCCCGACAGCACGACCCGGTCGGGATCCGCGCCGAAGCGCGCGAGTGCGTCGGTCGTCACGTCGAGCACGTCCTGCTCGGCCGGACCCATGTAGAAGGTGTTCTCGCCCCGCCCGAGCGGGAAGGCGACGACGGCCGGCGGCGTGAAGCCGCCGTCGCCGATGAACAACCCCGCCACCGTCTTGTCCGACCTCACGGGGCCGAACTCGCCCGCGTCGCTGGTGTGGTCCCCCCCGAACCCGTGCATGTGCACGATCAGCGGCGGACGCGGCGGGAGATGGCCGGGCAGCCACACGAGGTAGGGCTGGTACGGCCCGGCGTAGAGGCTGCCCACGGGCGCCGGCGTCCGGCCCGGCGCGTCGATCGTCGCCTGCCCGATGCCCTCACCGAGGCGCAGGCGGGACCGGTAGAGCAGCGTGTGGAAGCCCGGCCCGAGCGGCGGGGCCGGACGGGTCGCGCGCGAAGCCAGCAGCCCGAAGTCGACGAGCGCACCCGCCGCCCTGCTGTCGGCCGCCCCGGCCAGCACCGCATCCTGATGCTGGTGCTGCCAGTTGGCGGGCGCCTCGTCGCCGACGAACGCGAGGTCGCTGATCGGCTGGCTGCCGTCGACCCAGTCGTGCCCGTTCGCATCGGCCGCGCCCAGCACCGCGTACATGCGCCAGCGCGCGGCGCCCGGCCGAAGCGGGATGGTGGCGTCGATGAGGTTGGCGCCCGCGTCGACGCGGGTGGGGAACCGCGCCACCGTCGTCCATCGGGCGCCCGCCGGGCGCAGGAGCCAGCCGCCCGCGCTGTGGACGACCGCCACCGCGTCGAGGCCGAGCGCAGGGTTCGCCGTCCACCGGCCACCGGGGAACGACGCCATGCCAGTCCGCGGGTTGTTGTCGGTGTCGAACCCGACGCCCAGCACCGGCACGTGCGCGTCGCGCAGCGTCTCGAGGATCGCCCGTACGTGGACCGCGCCTCCGTCGAGCCCGATATGGAGCTGCACCAGGTCGGCGGCATTCGTGAGGCCGTCGGGGTAGGCGACGTCGTGGTCGTCGTACGCGTAGTCGGTGGAGACGAACGCGCCGTCGACGTACGACGAGACGCCGGCTACCGGCACACCCGCGAGCACCGCCGGCGACGCGGACGCGGCGGTCCCGGCGCCGAGGGCGGACGGGACCATGGCCGCCACCAGCATCAGGGCCGCGACGAAGAAGGCGAGCCGGCCGGTTCTCACCCGTCCTACTTCGCCGCCGGGCGGGCGCCTTCCTGGACGGGCGGGTGGGTCAGCCGCCGCCGCGTCGGCCCGCGCCGGCGAACACCGGCTCGGGCTCGGCGTCGGGCTCGGCCCGGCCTGCCGGCGGCTGCGGCCGCAGCACGCGGGGCGGCGGGGCCCGCAGGTCGTGGACCAGGCCGAGCCGGGCCAGCAGGCGCAGGCCGTACCAGGTCGGGTCGAGCTCCCACCACACGAAGCCCTGGCGGCACGACGACTGGTAGTGGTGGTGGTTGTTGTGCCAGCCCTCGCCGCCGGTGAAGAGGGCGACGACCCACGAGTTGCGACTGGTGTCGGGCGTGTCGAACCGCCGCCACCCGACCAGGTGGGCCAGCGAGTTCACCGTGAACGTCCCGTGCCAGAGGAGGATGGTCGAGAGGAAGAACCCGATGACGAGCGCCGACCACCCACCGGCCAGGAAGCAGGCCACGGCCACCGCCCACGGTGCGACCCAGTCGTGCCGGTCGAGCCAGCGCAGCTCCGGGTAGCGGGCGAAGTCGCGGATGGCGTCGACGTCAGTGGCGGAGTACTTGTCGCTCAGGATCCAGCCGATGTGGCTCCACCAGAAGCCCTTCAGCGGCGTGTGCGGATCTCGGTCGGTGTCGGCGAACTGGTGGTGCCGGCGATGGTTGCCCGCCCACCACAGCGGTCCCTTCTGTGCCGCCGTCGCGCCACCGAACGCCATCACGAACTGCATCGTGCGGTTCATCTTGTAGCTGCGATGGGCGAAGTAACGGTGGTAGCCGGCGGTGATGAAGAACATCCGACCCAGGTAGAGCGCGGCGCACAGCCAGAGGTCGCCCGCGGTCACCCCGGTCCAGAGCGCGGCGAAGGGAACCAGGTGCAGGCCCAGGAAGGGGATCGAGGACCGCCAGTTGACCTGCTCGTCTGAAGTCACGGGCACTCGAGCCGACCGTACTACCGACCTGCCGCGGTCGGAGATCGGGCTGCTCGGCGCGGTTACGGCTCGACCACGACAGCGTCGCCGACGTGCACCTCGCCGTCGGTCAGCACCCACGCATAGATGCGGCTGATCCCGCGCTCGCGCGTGTGCTCCATCCTGCCGAAGTCGCCGTCGACGAACCATCGAGCGTTCTTGTTGCACGGCAACGCGTACAACGAGGCTTCGGTGACGGCTTCGCCGACCTGCAGGCGCACGCCGGGCCGGATCTCGGCCCAATCGAGGCCGGCGACGGTGACGTTCTCGCCCGCCGCCCCCGCTGCGATGGGGTGACCCTCACCCTGCAGCCGGGCAATCGCCTCGGCCGACCACAGGCACAATGCCTGCCAGGGCCGGCCGTGGTGGCGCCGCGTCGCCTGCCGGTCGCCCTCGATGCCGCGCTTGCCGATGCGAGCGGTGGCGACGGGCAGCTTCGGGACGCCCCCGCTCGACACGTTGAGCTGTGCCACCGTCCCGGTCGCCGTCGCCGGTGGCGCACCGAGGGCGTGGAGGCCGCGCCCGACGTCCATCAGATGGTGGGTGGCGTCGTGGACCGCGTGGGCCAGCACGTCGGCCGCGTCGAGCGGCGCACCCGCGACGACAGCGGTCCGCGACCAGCCGGTGGGGTCGATCGTCGCCGCCCGGCGCGCCAGCCGGGAGGCATTGCCCTCCAGCTCGTCGACCACGCCGTCGAGCGCGATATCGAGGGGCGGGTCGTCGGCCCGGGCCTCGGGCGGATCCACACCGGGGAGCTCGAGCCCGTCGACGGTGAGGACGGCGTGCAGCAGGTGGCCCAACAGGAAGGTGACGTCGCGGCTGTGGGCCACGTATTCGAGCGCCGACCAGGTGGTGGGCGCGGGCCGCGCGCTCACCAGCGCCGGGTCGACCCACCGCAACAGCTCGCGCCACCACGGCCCGAGCACCTGCAGCGTGCCGGCGAGATCCTGCACGGTCCAGTCCCGCGAGTCGAAGCGACATTGCTCGCACTTCTCGACCCGCTGCACCTCGCGCAGGGTACCGCCGCACCCTGTGTTCCCAGGCCGCGTTACGCGGTGACGGTGGTTCGGCTGCGAGGGAGGCGCACGGCGACGAGCACGGCGGACGGAACGTAGAGCAGCCCGATCCCACCGGCGACGGTGGGAGCGAGGGCGATGACCAGCATGCACGCCGCCGACGGGCGCAGCCGCAGGTCCTCTGGCAGCAGCGCGACAGCGCCCGCGACGATCGCGATGAGGATCGTCCACGCGTTCATCGTGTCGAGGCCGAGGCCGCGCACCTCGAACACCACGAGCAGCACCGTGCTCACGGCGATCGCCAGCGCACCCCCCACGACCACCGCCGGTCTCACAAGTCGATGGTACGGGTGGGCCTCGCGAAGGTGGTGGCTACCGTGATGCCTGTGGCGTACGTGGTGGCGATCGCCGTGCTCCTCGCCGCGATCGTCGCCCTCGGCCGGGTCGACTGGGCGACCCGCCTGGCCCGACGCGGCAAGTGAACGCGAGCCAACCGCTCAGGGATCCGGCAACAAGGTACGAATGCGGTCGAAGATCCCGTCGACCCCCGACGTGTGAAGCGTGAGGCCGCCGTCGACCACCAGGTTCTGACCCGTGAGGAAGCGGGCGAGGTCGGAGCAGAGGAACACGACCACGTCGGCGATGTCTTCCGGCTCGCCCGCCCGCCCAACCGGCGTCAGGCCGACCACGTGGTCGACGTGGTCGGGTAGCCCCTGGAACATCGGGTCGGTCAGTGCGGTGCGGATGAGGCCCGGGGCCACGGCGTTGACGCGGATCACGGGCCCGTATTCGAGCGCGGCACTCGCTGTCAGCGCCGCGATGCCCGCCTTCGCCGCCGAGTACGGCGCCTCGCCCGCCGCCGGCCGGGTGCCGCTGATCGACGAGGTGTTGACGATGCGCCCGTCACCGCCGGCGAGCATGAGCGGAGCGGCGGCGCGGATGCCGTGGAACACGCCGTAGAGGTTCACGCGCACCACCCGGTCCCACTCCTCGAGGGCGTACTGGTGCAGTGCGGAGAACGACCCCACGCCGGCGTTGTTGAACATGACGGACAGCCCGCCCATCGCCTGGGCAGCCTGCTCGACCGTGCGCGCCAGCTCGTCACCCTGGCTCACGTCGACCTGAAAGGCGTGACCGTCGATCTCCTTGGCCACCACCTCGGCGGCGTCACCATCGAGGTCGAGCACCGCCACCGCCGCGCCCTCTCGCGCCATCCGCATGCACGTGGCGCGCCCGATACCCGAGCCGCCACCCGTCACGATCGCGCGATGCCCGTCCAGTAGTCCCATGGGTTCCTCCCGGTGTCCGCGCGAACACTAGGAGCAGTCAGTGGAGGATGATCCGCAACAGCAGCACGCTGCTGCCGAGCAGGACGCCGACGAGCACTTCGAACGCCCGCCGGGGCGGCGACACGCCGGTGCGCGCCGCGGCAACCACCTCGAACGCGACAACACAGGTCGCGCTGGTCCAGACGGCGGCTGTCACCGCGGTGCGCAGCGACACCCCGGCAATCGCCAAGACGAGCAGCACCACGATCGGCGGCGTCGCGCCCTTCACGATCGCCCACTCGTGGCTCAGTGCCCGCCACCAGTCTCGACCTGTGAGCGAGCCGGCGTCGTCGCGATCGAAGCGATGCCCGACCACGCTCGCGTATGCGTGCGCGAGCCAGTACAGGGTCAACGTGATCACCGTCGCCTCGAGCGTCGCCCGAAACGTCTCGTTGCGCGTGTGCTCCGCGGCGAGGACGGCACCCACCGCGATTGTGCCGTAGACCGCTCCCGCCGGGTTCTTCGCGGGTCCCAGCCACCGGGCGGCGCGGCCGAATGCCCGCCAACTCTCCACAGTGTCAACGGCGACGCCGCGCGAGCAGCTCGCGGCGCGTGGCCGTCACGGCGAGGAGCAACACTGCCGCCACGCCGGCGCTGACGGGCGTGGTGGGGACGCGGCGGCTGGATCGAACCGGCTCGGCGCGAAGCTCGGTCGCGGGGATGGTCGCAGCCGCCGGCGTCGCAGCCACCGGTGCTTCCCGACCACCCCGCGTGCGCTCGGGGCCGGCGACGGCGCGGGTCGGCGCCACTGCAGCGAGCGTTTGGTTGCCATGCGACGACGCTGGGATGACGTGGGGCACGTCGGTCCCCTCGACGAACACCTGCCGGCCGATCGACGGCACGACCTGGCCCGGGATGTCCCTGGCCGGATCTCCGCCGGCACCGCCGATCGCGAACAGCAGATAGGGACCGTTCGGGACGACGTTCGTCGAGGTCGGGACCGCGACGGTGACCGTGCCGGACGAACGCGCCAGCACCGGCAGCTTCACCGTGCGGTTGTCGCCATCGACGAGATGGGTCTGGGCGGTGTTGCGCACCAGGACCACGCCGGTGATGTGGGCGGCGTCCGGCGTCTGGATCACCAGCCTGCCGGCCGGCGCCGAGGACACGCCCTGCACCACCGGCCGGGCGGCGTCGAAATAGGGCGGCCGCCAGATCTGGAACGAGGGATCGTGGTGATTGTTGGTGCCCGGTCGCCCCGGCAGGTCGGGTCCGTCCTGGGTCTGGTGGTAGCCCGAGGGGATCGGCGCGTGCCCGCCGATCAGCACGCTGCCGTCGGGCAGTAGCACGGCGTTGTTGTGGTACGTGCGGCTGCGGGCCTGCTCGCCGACGTCGCGCCAGGTGCCGCCGGAGTAGCGACCCTGGGAATCGACGGACGGCACGAACAGCTCGTCGGCGCGGATCGGTGACTCGTAGCCCGGCGTCACGACCTCGTCGACGTCGGCGCCGCTCACCGCGAACACGGTGCCGTCGGGTAGCGGCACGGCCGTGGAGTACCAGCGGCGGCGGGCCAGGTCGCCGGTGCCGACCGTGCTCAGCGTCTCGGCCCCCTTGTCGTCGGTGGTCACGGTGCTGATCCGGCTGTCGGCGACGGGAACGTAGCTGCCGGGCGTCGGCAGCAGCACGCCGCCGGCCGTGAGGAAGGAGGCCGCCGGGTACGTCGTGACAGTGGCCGTGGCCGGTCGCAGCTCGAGTGCGGCGGAGAACGTCGAGCCGCGGAAGCCCGGGAACGGCGTGCCGACACCGGGGATGCCGAGATCGGTCCACGCTCTCGTGCTCGGGTCCCAGGAGCCGGCCACGTTCCACGTCGCCTCGTCGTAGGCCTGACCCTGCGGGTTGTAGTCCTGACCCGCGGCGTCGTAGTACACGTGCCCGTCCGGGAGCAGGTGCAGACGCGGGAAGAGCGGCAGGCTGCGCTCTCCGGCCGTTCCGGTGTCGGTCCAGGTGTTGTCCCCCGGGTCGTAGACCTCGGTCTGTCGCACGTTGGTGCCGGAGTCCGCGACGTGGCTCGGGTACATGGGCTTGATGAGCTTGGTCACACCGCTGGCGACGAAGATCCGCCCGTCGGGCAGCGTCACCAGCGACGGGTACCAGCGGCCGTGGTTCATCGGCTTCGCCTGCACCCACGCGTTCTTGGCGACATCGAAGATCCGTACCTCGCGGATGCCCTCGAGCTCGATGAAGCCCTTGTCAGTGCCCGGGAACGACGGCTCGCTGTAGTAGTCGGTGCCCCCGCTAGTCAGGACGTCGCCGTTGGCGAGCAGCACTTGGTCGGCGCAGAACAAGCTGCCGTTGTTGTACGCGTAATGCGTTGCGGCCAGCGGCGCGGGCAGCGGAAGGTCCTCGTCGGTGCTGGTGTGATGGGCGCCGCCGTCTCGCGGCGTCGGTACCGACCATGCCGGCGCCACGGTGGGATCGCTGAGCAGTCGCGACTCGTCGTTGACCGTGATGCGGCCGCCGTCGGGAACCGCGCTCACCGGTAGCCCGTCCTTGTCGCGGGCGTCGGCGGAAAGGTTCTCGGTTCCCTCCAACGCGTTCCAATAGAGGACGCGGCCGTCGGCGAGCTGGACCATGGTCGCCCCGGCCGGCAGACACCGGTACGCGTCGGGGTTGCCCGCGGGCGAGATGCTCGACCCGTCGCTCACACAGCCGTTGGCGTCAGTGCTCTGGCCCAGGTAGTGGCCGCCGGCGAACGCGCCAGTCGAGGGATCGAAGGTGGCGCCGTCCTCCCGGAACGGCGTCAGGTAGGTCCCGATCGGTACGTCGGCCCGCACCGCTCCGGCACCGATCCCGCCGGCGCCCAGTCCGGCGCCGACGATCGCCACAACGACCATCGACCGCGCCGTTCGTCCCACCACCACGGAGGCTCCCCAGTCGCCCGAATTCGAGTGGTGGGAAATTTAGGGCATTGAGCCCACGCCCGGCCCGTCCGCGGGTGCCGGGGCGACCATCGAATCGACGGCAACGCGGCGGTGCAGGAACTCCACCATGGCCGGCGCGATGGCATCGGCCTCCTCCACCGGCAGCATGTGCCCGCCCTCCTCGAACCAGATGATCTCGCTCGCGGGGATCAGCTCGTGCATGCGACGCTGCACGGCCGGTGGCGCGAAGGCGTCCATGGCACCTGCGAACACCAACGTGGGCACGCCGACCTTTGGCAGCAGGTCGGCTGTGTGGTGGGCACGGAAGCCGCCCATCATCCGCCAGAGCACGGCGAAGTCGATGTCACAGATCTGGGCGATGTGGGGCGCGATCTGCTCGGCGGTGACCTTGGGCCCGGCCACCTTGATGGCGCGCAACGCCTTGAGCGCGCTCTCCGGCTCCGAGATGCGGCGCACCGCGGGCTGCACGAAGCCGAAGGGCACCGCGCGGAAGACGACGTCGGCGACCGGGAACAGCCGGTCGAGCACGGGCTTGCCGGCGAATGTCCTGACCGGGTTCTCGAATGTGCCCGCGACCGGGAGCAGAGCTGCGACGCGCTCGGGCGCCCGGCGGTAGATCTCGAAGATGACCTGGACGCCGATCGAATGGCCGGCGAGCGCGGCCGCCTCGATGCCGGCGTCATCCAGCACCTCGACGAAGTCCGCGGCGATGCGTGCGACCGACACGTCCTCGGGGCGCAGGGCGCGCGCGTTGAATCCCGGCGGGCGGGGCAGACCCGACTGGCCGTGGCCCCTCGTGTCGACGAACACCGCCCGGTGGCCGGCCTCGACCACCGCCGGGCCGATGTCGCGCCAGTACGTGTCGGTACAGCTCCAGCCGTTGACGAACAGGATCGGAACCTTGGGGCCGTTCCCTACCACCGTGTAAGCGATCGGCGTCCCGTCCGTCATCGTGATGAGACGATCCTTGACGAAGCGGGCTCTGTTGTCGGGCGGGCTCATGACACCCATCTTTCCCGATCTGCCGCCCGTCCGATCAGGCTTGGTGACTAGCGTCGGCGCCGGCGGACCGACCGGGGACACGACGTGCTGGAGCTTGGTCTCGAAGGAAGATGTGCCCTCGTCGCGGGCACGGGCCCAGGATTGGGCCGTTCGTGCGCGCTGGGCCTGGCCGAGGCGGGGAGCGCAGTGGCGTGCGCCGACATCGATGTTGCCCGCGCCGAGGCGGTGGCGGACGAGATCCGTGCCCGAGGCGGGCGCGCGGTGGCCATCGACGCAGACACTCGCCGTTTGCCGGACGCCGAGCGCGCCGTGGCTACGACCGTCGCCGAGCTGGGCGGGCTCGACGCGGTCGTTGACGTGATCGGCGAGGCCCGATGGGGCCAGGTCGTCGATCTCACCGACGACGACTGGGACTACAGCTTCGACTTCGTGCTCCGTCACCTCTTCAACCTCGGGCGGGCCGCGGGCCGCCACCTCGTGGCCCAGGGTCGGGGCGGCACCATCGTCTCGGTCTCGTCGGTGAGTGGGTTGGCCGGCGCGCCGTACCACGCGCCCTATGGAGCGGCCAAGGCCGGCCTGATGTCGCTCACACGCTCGCTTGCGATCGAGCTCGCGCCGGCCGGCATACGCGTCAACTGCGTCGCGCCCGGCGCGATCGCGACGCCGCGCGTCGCCGCCCAGATGCGGGATCCGGCGCGTTACGACCGGGTGCCGCTCGGCCGGATGGGACAACCCGACGAGATCGCCAAGGTCGTCGTGTTCCTGACTTCCGAGCTCGCAAGCTACGTCAGCGGCCAGACCATCGTGGTGGACGGCGCCGCCACTGCTCAGTTCGCGATCGGCAAGATGCGGGCCGACCAGATCCCGAACAACGCCACACTCGAACAGCCGTCGCCCTGACGAGCATGAGCAGGCGCGGAACGGCAGCGGCCGCCACCCGTTGGCTCGTCGTCGTGCTCGCGAGTGTGATCGTCGCCGGCGGCTGCGCGAGCAGGAAGGTTGCCGCGCCCGCGCGCCCGACCACGACCCAGCGAGCCGTTCCTCCGGCCGCGACCTCCGGCGCAACGGTTCCTTCCACGACCGCCACGGTGCCGTTCGTGTCACCGATCGGGCCCGACAACCGGCCCATCCCGGTGGCCGGCGACGTCAACGGCGAGATGCCGGCACGCGACCTGGTGGGCGTTGCGAAGAACTGCGTCGCCAGCAGGGCCGCGGGGCCCAGCCTCGGCCTGCTGCTGGCCACCGCCCGCAACGAGGGGGTGGTCCTCGGCACGGAACAGTGCTACCGGCCCCTCTCGGATGAGGTGGCGGTGCGCCAACACGCGACGGCCGCGGGCAACAGCGCGTGCGCCGCCCCGGTCGTGACGAGCCCCTCGGGAACTGCAAAGGGCACGTCCATGCACGGGTGGGGCAAGGCCGCCGACTTCAGCGACATCCGCGGCAGCGTCGCCTTCGGCTCGCCCGGCGACCACTTCCTCAACGCCACCGCCGCCCGATTCG
>VAXF01000211.1 GCA_005888395.1 Actinomycetota bacterium
GGACAGGACATCTCCGATCGTGCTGTGCAGATGACCGGCGTACCGCCACAGTTCTGTCTTGGCAAGAGCTTCGCGAACTACGGCCCGATCGGGCCCGCGCTCGTGTCGGTCGACGCGTTCGCGGATCCGGACGATCTGGCCCTGTGGTGCGACGTCGCGGGCGAACGCATGCAGGCAGCGCGCAGCAGCCAACTGATCTTCTCGATCCCGACGCTCGTCGCGTACCTGTCGTCGATTTGCCGGCTGCACCCTGGTGACCTCGTTTTCACGGGGACGCCGTCGGGCGTCGGCATGGCACGGGGCCGCTACCTCGCCCCCGGCGAGACCATCATCTCGGGCGCCGAGGTGATCGGTGAACTGCGCAACACGTGTATCGCCGGCACCCGGCCACTTGCACCATGAGCCTGCACGGGGCCGCTCCACGCTGACCTACGTCGCGCCAACTTTCGCCTGGGCGGCGTCGAACAGGCGCTGCACCTCCACCTGCAGCTGTTGGGTCAGCTCGTGAACGGCGCGGCGGGGTACGCGTCCGTCGACCGATTCGGGTGGCGGCAACGGACGGCCGACGATCACGTGCACCTTGTCGGGCCGAGGGATCTTGTGGCCCTTGGCCATCGCCCGTTCCGATCCGCCGATCCCCACGGGCACGATCGGAATGCCGGCGCGTGCGGCCACGTAGGCCGCACCTTCGAAAAGTTCCTCCACGGCGGGCCCGTAGCGGCGCGTGCCCTCGGGGAAGATCACGACCGGCTCGCCGCCCTGCACGACCTCGATCGTGCGCCGCAGCGCCTCGCGGTCGGCGCCGCCCCGGTGCACAGGAAACGCGCCCAGAGCGGAGAGCAGCCGGCCGAACAGCGCCGACTTCCAGAGCTCGGCCTTCCCCATGTAGCGCAGGCGCCGGCGCGTGACCCCCGACACGAACCCGAAGTCCATGAACGAGCGGTGCACGGGCGCGAGCACGAACGCACCGTCGGCCGGCACGTTCTCGCGTCCCTCGATCGTGAGCCGGAACCAGAGCCGGCAGAAGCCGAGGATGGCGCCGCGAACGGCACGGTAGAGGATCACGCGAGCCGGCCCACGATCTCGTCGACGACGTCGTCGACCGTGCGTCCGGTCGTGTCGATCACCACCGCGTCGTCGGCCACCGCGAGCGGCGAGGTGGCCCGGGTCGAGTCGACCCGGTCGCGCAGGGCGATGTTGGCGGCGGCGTCGTCGTAGGTCAGGTCGTCGACCTGCTGCTGGCGCCGGCGGGCGCGCTCGCCCTCGCTCGCGGTCAGATACACCTTGAGCTCGGCCTGCGGGAACACGACGGTGCCGATATCGCGACCCTCGATCACTCCCCCGCCGTGCTCGGCCACCCACTCGCGCTGGCGGCGCACCATCTCCACCCGAACGTCGGGGTTCGCCGCCACCGTGCTCACCGCCTTCGATACCTCCGGCCCGCGGATCTCACGGGTGGCGTCGACGCCGTCGACTGTCACCTCGCCGGCGATCTCCATCTCGATGTCGCGCGCCACCGCCGCCACCTTGTCGGCGTCGGCAGGATCGATGCCCCGGCGCAGCGTGGCGAACGTCACCGACCGGTACATGGCCCCGCTGTCGAGGTAATCGAGGGCGAGCCGGGCCGCGAGCGTGCGCGCCACGGTGGACTTGCCCGAGCCCGCGGGCCCGTCGATCGCTATGACGCGCATGCGTGCAGGTCCTCGGCGAAGTGCGGGTAGCTCGTGTCCACCACGTCCCAGCCTTCGACGGTCGTCTCACCGTCGGCAGCCAGGCCCGCCACAGCCATCGCCATGGCGATGCGATGGTCGCCGTGCGAGCGCACCGTCGCGCCCTGCAGCCGGCCGCCGCCGTGCACCACGAGGGCACCGGCGTGGGGCTCGACGCGTCCGGTCAGGGCGGCCAGCTCGCTCGTGATGGTCGCGATCCGGTCGCTCTCCTTCACTCGCAGCTCGCTCACGTCGCGGAACGTGGTGGTGCCCTAGCGCTGCCGCCACCGCCAGCGCCGGCACCTCGTCGAGCCCCGGAATCTCCGCGGCGTCGACGTCGGTGCCGCGCAACGCCGCGCTGCGCACGTGCAGATCGGCGACGCGTGCGCCGGTCTCGACCACCTCGATGTCGGCGCCCATGCGACGAAGGACGTCGACGAAGCCGGCGCGAGCGGGCCCGACGTACACGTCTTCCAGTACTAGATCGCTGTCGGGCACGATGGTCGCGGCGACGACCCAGAACGCGGCCTGCGAGGGGTCGGCGGGCACGTCGAGCTCGAAGGGCTTCAGCGGCGAGCGCCGCACGCGCACGACGCCGTCGCGGGCGTCGATGTCGGCGCCGCACAGCGCGAGCAGCTCCTCGGTGTGCGCCCGTGTCGGCACCGGTTCGCGCACCACGGTCTCACCGTCGGCCGCCAGGCCGGCCAGCAGCACCGCCGACTTCACCTGGGCGCTGGCCACCGGCACCGTGTAGTCGATGCCGCGCAGGTCGCCCCCGGTGACCTCGACCGGCGGGTAGCGGTCGTCCCGCAGCTCGACACGTGCGCCCATCCGCCGCAAGGGATCGGCCACCCGGTCCATCGGACGCACCGCGATCGAGTCGTCGCCTGTCAGCGCCGTCGTCCAGGGAAAGGTCGCACACATCCCTGCCAATAGGCGGATCGTCGTGCCGGAGTTGCCGACGTCGAGTGGAGCCCCGGGCGCGTGCAGGCCGTCGCGCCCACCCGTGACGCGCTCGCCGCCGACGCCGGCGCCCATGGCCACGACCGCGGCGCGCGTGCGGGCCACGTCGTCGCCCGTCGAGAGGCCGCGCACGACCGACGTGCCGTCGGCCAGCGCCCCAAGCATCAACGCCCGGTGCGAGATCGACTTGTCTCCGGGAACTCGCAACCGGCCCCGCAACGCCCGCCCACCGTGAACGACGAGCGTCGTCACCCGAGCGGCCTCCCGGACGGGTGGTAGCCGCGCTCGGCCAGTGCCGCCCGGAGGCGGTCCGAATCGGCCGCCTCCACCACCATCACCAGCACACCGCGGTCGCCCTCGGCCGAGTGCGCGATCTCGAAGTCGTAGATGTTGATCGCGAGCTCGCCGGCCAGGGTCGTCACCTCGGCGATGACACCCGGCCGGTCGGGAACGGGAACACGCAACTCGACCATGTCCTCGGCCCGCGCCACACGCACGGGCAGATTGACGCGGGCCTCACGCGCCCGCTCCAGCACGCGCAGCAGACCGGCGCGGTCGCCCGCGTCCACGAGAGCACGCATGTCGCCGACGGCCGCAATGAGCCGGTCGAGCGCCTCCACGATCGCGACGCGGTTCTCGGCGCAGATGTCGGGCCAGATGCCGGGGTGCCCGGCCGCGACCCGGGTCATGTCACGGAAGCCGCCCGCCGCGAGTCGCAGCAGGGCGGCGTGCTCCTCGGCGCCCTGCGCGGCCAGGCCCATGAGCGTCGCCGCCGTGAGGTGGGGAACGTGGGACACCACGGCGACGAGGGCGTCGTGGCGCTCCGGCGGCAGCGCCACCACGTCGGCGCCGAGCGACGAGACCACCGAGCGCACGCGCGCGTACGCGTCCGGATCGGTCGCCCGCGCCGGCGTGAGCACCCAGGTGGTGCCCTCGAAGAGCGAAGCGTCGGCGCCCTCCACGCCTTCCTGCTCGGAACCGGCCATCGGGTGGCCGCCGACGAAGCGGGGATCGTCGACACCGCCCACGATCGGCGACTTGACGCTCCCCACGTCCGTCACGATGCCACCGGCCGCCAAGGCGGCGCGGGCCTCGGCGACGACCGCCCCCACGGGCGTGGCGACGAACGTGAGCTCGGCGCCGGTGTCGTTGCCCACCGCGTCCAGCGCGCCCAGCTCGACGGCGCGCGCAGCCCGCGCCCGATCCCGGTCGCGACCGGTCACGTGCCAACCCCGCGCCCGAAGGGCGAGCCCGATGGAGCCGCCGATCAGACCGGTGCCGACGATGACGGCGCGCGGCGGCTCAGCTCGGGAGGTCATCGCGCAGGCCCTTGGCGCCTTCCAGGTAGACGTGGTGCAGCTCGCTCCGCGGCCGCTCGGTGCTCAGGTGCATCAGCACGCGGATGCAGAGCGGCGTGCCGTCCTCGATGGAGAGCTCGCGCGCGCACAGCAGCGGCACGTCGCCAAGGCCGATGGCGCGCGCCGCCGCCGCCGGGAAGACCGAGCGGATGTCGTCGGTGGCCGTGAAGAGGATGCTGATGATGTCCTCGTGATCGACGCCGTTCCGGGCCAGCAGCTCCCGCAGGAGCGCCTGCACGCGCTCGTACACCTGCTCCCGGGTGTCGACGTCGACCGTGGTCGCGCCGCGCAAGGCGCGCACTGCGGGGGGCACGGCAGAAATCTACCTAGCGTGGGGTGGGGGCAGCGGCAGCTTTCTCCAGCTCGCGCAGCTCGGCGGGCGTGATTGGGCGCCACTGCCCCGGCGGCAGGCGGCGGTCGCTCACGGGCCCGATCCTCGTGCGCACCAGCCTCACCACGGGGTGGCCCACCGCGTCGCACATCCGCCGGACCTGCCGGTTGCGACCCTCGTGGATCACGATCCGGAGCACGTTCGGCTCGACCAGGGCGACGCGTGCCACGGCGGTGACGCCGTCGTCGAGCTCGACGCCGTCGCGCAGTCGCCGGACGCTCGCGCGCGAGGGCGCACCCTGCACCTCGGCCACATACTCCTTCTCCACACCGAACGACGGATGCGTGAGGCGATGGGCGAGGTCGCCGTCGTTGGTCATGATGAGCAACCCCTCGGTGTCGGCATCGAGCCGTCCGACGGAGAACACGCGCGGCGCTTCGGGTACGAGCTCGACCACTGTGGGTCGGCCCTGCGGATCGGACGCGGTTGTGACCACACCCGCCGGCTTGTTCAGGAGGTAGTGGACGAGCCCCTCCCGGATCGAAACAGGCACACCGTCGACGGCGACGTGATCCCGACTCGGATCGACACGCCGGCCGAGCTCGGCGACCGTGCCGTCGACCGTGACCCGCCCCGCGTCGATGAGCTCGTCGCACGCGCGCCGGCTCCCGAAGCCGGCGCGGGCGAGCACCTTCTGAAGCCGCTCGCCCTCGACTGTCACTCGCCGGTCACTCGCCGGTCACTCGCCGGTCACTCGCCCGGCCGCAACCCCTGTTCGAGGACCTCGACCACCTCCGGGCCGGGCACGAAATCGCCGAGCGAGGGAAGGTCGCCAAGAGAGTCGAGGCCGAGCCGCTCGAGGAACTTGTTGGTGGTGCCGTAGAGCACGGCCTGACCGGGCCCCGGGTCGCGGGCAACCTCCTCGACGTACCCGCGCTGTTGGAGCGGGCGGATGACGCTGTCGACGTCGACGCCGCGGATCGCCGAGACCTGCATCCGCGATACCGGCTGCTTGTAGGCGACGATGGCGAGCGTCTCCAGCGCCGCCTGCGACAGCCGGGCGTGCTGGCCCTCGAGCACGAAACGCTCGACGTAGGGCGCGAGCTCGGGGTGGCTCTGGAAGCGGTAGCCGCCGGCCACGCGCACCAGCACGAAGCCGCGGTCGTCGGCGTCGTAGGTGGCGGCC
>VAXF01000212.1 GCA_005888395.1 Actinomycetota bacterium
GCTGGGTACACGACCACGCCGGCGAGCTGGGCGTCGACCCGGCCCGCATCGCGGTGGCCGGCGACAGCGCTGGCGGGAACCTCGCGGCCGTTGCCACCCTCGACGCTCGCGAGCGTGGGGGTCCGCCGCTCGCCTTCCAGCTGCTGATCTATCCGTGCCTCGACGCGACAATGACCCAGCCGTCGATCGACGAGAACGCGGAGGGCTACCTGCTCCAGCGCGACTCGATGCAGTGGTTCTACGGCCACTACGCGCGCGAGACCGACGTGAAGGACCAGCGCCTCTCGCCGCTCCACGCAGCCGACCTCGCCGGCCTCCCCCCGGCGCTCGTGATCACGGCCGAGTTCGACCCGCTGCGCGACGAGGGCGAGGCCTACGGCGAGCGCCTGCGCGACGCCGGCGTCCCCGTCACCGTCAGCCGGTACGACGGCATGATCCACGGCTTCTTCGGCATGACCGCCGTGCTCGACGCCGCCCGCGCCGCCATGGACGAGGCCGTCGCGGCCCTGCGGGCTGTCCTCGCCGTCTGACCCCCACGCTTCTGGCAGCAGAATCCCGCCCGAAACGGTCGCCGTTCCGCTGCCAAAAGCGAAGGGGTTGAGTAGCCGAGCCCCTTACTCGCCCGCCAGACCGACCGGCTCCTCGACGAGACGGGGGGCGCCGAACCAGCCGAGGGTCACCTGCACCAGCGGGCCGAAGGCGAACGCGAACAGCACCGTGCCGAAGCCGGCGGTACCGCCGAGCACGACTCCACACACGAGCACAGTCACCTCCATCACGGTGCGCACCAGGCGGATCGACCAGCCGAAGCGGTTGTGGAGCGCCAGCATCAAGCCGTCGCGCGGTCCCGCGCCGAGGTCGGCGCCGAGGTAGAGGCCGGCGCCGACGGCGAGCACCACGATCGAGACGAGCAACATCGGCACGCGCACCACGATCAGGTGCGGCGCCGAGATCCGGTCGAGGGCGAAGTCGATCGTGAGACCGACGAGGATCACGTTGATCAGCGTCCCGATGCCGGGGCGGTAGCCGAGCGGCCACCACAGCAGGATGATCGGCAGGCCGACGATGATGGCGGTGCGGCCCATCGGGATCCCGGTGTGGCGCGAGATGCCTTGGTGGAACACGTCCCACGGCCCGAGCCCGAGGTTGGCCCGCACCATCAGCGCGATGCCGACGCCGAGCACCAGCAGCCCCGGGATCAGCATTGCGAACCGGACGCGATAGCTGCGCCTCAGGTCGTGTCGTCCTCGCGGTGGAGCAGGAACGTGCCGGTGCTCCTGCTGACGAGGGCGCCGTCGGCGTCGCGTACCGCCGCCTCCGCGTACGCGACCTGCCTGGCCATCCGCACGACCTCGCCGCGAACGGTGAGCGCGTCGCCCACCTTGACCGGGCGCATGGTCTCGGCCTTCAGCTCGAGCGTGGCCCGCGCCCGGTCGCGCCCGTCGAGGCCGGCGTTGATGGCGAAGTTCATGGCCGCGTCGAGCAGCACGGAGTGGACTCCCGCCTGCACGACGCCACCCGGGTTGCAGGCCAGCGGCGTGGGCGACCATCGGGCCGTGACCCACCCGTCGCCGTAGGCGTCGAAGCCGGCGCCGACCGCCTCGATGATCGGCATGCCCCCGTCGCCGAGCCAGCGGTCCATGTTGCGCATGTCGGGCGAGGCTAGGCGAGCGCCCGGAGAACTAGTCTGCGAATACTTCGAACACGGGAGGACCTGTCATGCCGACCGCCGTCATCGTCGACGCCGTCCGCACCGCCCTCGGCAAGCGCAACGGGAAGCTCAAGGGCTGGCACCCCGTCGACCTCGCCGCCGAGACGTTGCGGGCGGTGGTCGAGCGCACCGGGGTCGACCCGGCGCTCGTCGAGGACGTGATCATGGGCTGCGTCATGCAGACCGGCGAGCAGGGCCTCAACATCGGCCGCAACGCCGCCCTCGCCGCCGGGTTCCCGGAGTCGGTGGTGGGCACCACGGTCGACCGCCAGTGCGGGTCGTCGCAGCAGTCGGCCCACTTCGCCGCCCAGGGCGTGATCGCCGGCGCCTACGACGTGGTCATCGCCGCCGGCGTCGAGTGCATGACGCGGGTGCCGATGGGCGCCACCCTCACCCAGGGCCCGGGGATGCCGTTCGGGCCGAAGATGATGGAGCGCTACAGCAACGGGCTCGTTCCCCAGGGCATCTCGGCCGAGATGGTCGCCGACAAGTGGAGCCTCAGCCGCGACGACGTCGACGCCTTCAGCGCCGAGAGCCACAAGCGGGCGGCGCGGGCGACCGAGGAGGGTCGCTTCGAGCGCGAGATCGTCCCCGTCGCCGTCGACACCGACGAGGGCAAGGAGGAGTTCAAGACCGACGAGGGCATCCGGCCCGACTCGAGCGTCGAGTCGCTGGCCAAGCTCAAGCCCGCGTTCAAGGAGGACGGGAAGATCACGGCCGGCAACTCGTCGCAGATCACCGACGGCGCCGCCGCCGTCCTCATCATGAGCGAGGACAAGGCCAAGGAGCTCGGTCTCACGCCGCGGGCCCGCTTCCACACGTTCGCCCTCGCCGGCGTCGACCCGGTGATCATGCTGACCGCGCCGATCCCGGCCACCTCCAAGGTGCTCGAGCGGGCGAAGATGACCCTCGACCAGATCGACGTGGTCGAGATCAACGAGGCGTTCGCGTCGGTCGTGCTGGCCTGGGAGAAGGAGCACCACCCCGACATGAGCAGGGTCAACGCGAACGGCGGCGCCATCGCGATCGGCCACCCGCTCGGCTGCTCGGGCGCCCGCCTCATGGCCACCCTGGTCAACGAGCTGGAGCGCACCGGTGGGCGCTGGGGGCTCCAGACCATGTGTGAGGGCGGCGGCATGGCCAACGCCACCATCATCGAGCGCCTGGGCTAGCCGGCTGGTCGTCCGCGTCGCGATCGCCCTGGGCGCCGGCGGCGTCATCCTCTGGGTCGGCTTCGTCATGCTGCGCGGGTTGGCCCGGCCCCGGCCGGAGCCGCCGCCGGTGGGGGAGGTGCGCCGGGTCGACCTGCGCTACCGGTGCGGGGTGTGCGGCGCCGAGGTCCGCATGACCCGGGCTGCCAACGAGGACCCCGAGCCCCCCCGGCACTGCATGGAGGAGATGGAGCTGCTCACGCCGCTCGAGTGAGTTCTCCCCAGCCTGTGGACAACTCTGGGGAGAATGACAGGGCTGTAGTTACGCCCTAGTGGTACTGGGTGGCCGTGACGAAGCCGGCGGTGATGAGCCCCAGCCCGAGCAGCAGGTACCAGTTGCTGGTGCCGCCGGGGAGCACGTGGGGCAGGTAGTTGAGGATGACGATGGCCACCCCGAGCAGCAGGCAGGTGAACATGAGCGCCGGCACCCAGGGAGGGCTCACCTTCTGCTCGCGGGGGATCGGCGGCGTGTAGCGGCCCGAGGATTCCTGGGCCCGCGGAGTCACCCGCCCGCCGCGGCGCTTCGTGGAGGTCTTGCGGGCCATCGCCCCGGAGCTTAGATGGCGACGGTGAGGCGCCGGCCCCGATCGCAAGCGTCGACCAGCGCCGTGTCGGCGGCCATGTAGAGCTCGTCGCGCGTGCCCGCGTGGTTCGGATGCACTGCGACGCCCGCGGCCAGCACCACCGGGGGAGCTCGACAGGTCGCGCTGCCGACTCGAGGGCGGCCTCGACGAGCACCTCGGCGTCGCTGACCGAGTTGCCGGGCAGCACCACGGCGAACTCGTCGCCGGCGTTTCGCCCGACCACGGCCGTTGGCGGCAGCGTCCCTCGGAGCCGCTCACCGATTGCGCGGAGCACGAAGTCGCCGGCCGCGTAGCCGGCCGATGTGTTGACCTCGCCGAGCGAGCACACCTTCACGAGGGCGAGGACGACGGCGCTCTCGGTGTGCCGGGCGAGGCGGATCTCGTCAGCGATGCGGTCCTGCACGTAGCCGTAAGTGGCGAGGCCCGTCACGGCATCCGCGGTCATAGGGCTCGACGCGTCGGCGCTGGTGGCGGCGCGCATCTCGGCCCGGGCAATGCGATCGGCGACGAGGGCGGCGAGCGACTTCACGCTGAACGGCTTCGAGACGAACGCGTCGACGCCGCCCTCGAGCGCGTCGTCGCGCACCGAGGCGCGTGCATCCGCGGTGACGACGATGACCGGCACCTTCGCATGGCTCGCGCTGTCGCGGAGGAGCCGGTAGGCGTCGAGGCCCGAGAACCCGCGCAGGTGCAGGTCGAGCAGGACGCAGGCCGGGTCGACCTTCTCGACCGCCGCCACCACGTCGTCGACCGAGTCGGGGTCGACGTGGACGAGGGCGTAGCCGCTGGCGCGGAAGTAGGCGCGCAGGAAGTCGGCGATGTCGTGCTCGTCCTCGATCACGAGGACCGTGCTCGTGGCGTGCAGCCGGGAGGCGATGGAACCCGGTCGTGGCGTGTCAGCCATGCGGGTACCTTCGCGACGAGATGGGAGCGCGTGTCATTGTCATCGACAACTACGACTCTTTCGTCTACAACCTCGTGCAGTACCTCGGAGAGCTCGGCGCTGAACCCTTGGTATACCGCCACGACGAGCTTTCGGTCGATGAGATTGTCTCACTCGATCCTGACGCCGTGCTGATATCGCCCGGCCCGGGCCGTCCCGAGGACGCCGGGGTGAGCAATGCCGTGATCGAGCGCTTCGCCGGGGAACGGCCGATTCTCGGCGTCTGCCTCGGCCACCAGTGCATCGGCCAGGTGTTCGGTGGTGAGATCGTGCGAGCGTCGGCGGTGATGCACGGGAAGACCTCGATGATCTCCCACGACGGCGCCGGCGTGCTCGCGGGGCTGCCCGACCCGTTCGAGGCCACCCGGTACCACTCGCTGGTGGTCGACCGCGCCAGCGTGCCCGACGTGCTCGAGGTCACGGCCGAGTCCGAGGACGGCACGGTGATGGCGCTGCGCCACCGCGAGCTGCCCGTTGAAGGTGTTCAGTTCCACCCCGAGTCGGTGCTGACCCACGCCGGCAAGGACCTGCTGGCCAACTTCCTCGCGATGGCCCCCGTCTAGCCCTCAGGGCTTGCTGGTCGGCGGGGCTAACGGGAGCGACGTCAGGGGCTCGGTGGTGGTGGTCGTCGGCGCCTGCGTGGTGGTCGTCGGCGCCTCCGTGGTGGTCGTCGGCGACGCGACGGTGATCTTCACGGTCGACCCCTGCGGCGCCTGTGCGCCCGGACCGGGGCTGGTGCTCCGGACGATGCCGTCAGATGCCGCGTCCGGCGGGACCGTGTCGACCTGGAAGCCGGCGGCGATGAGCTTGTTGGCGGCGTCGGCCGCGGTCATGCCGAGCACGTAGGGAACGACTGCGGTGGCCGGTCCGCTGCTCACGTTGAGGGTCACGTTGGAGCCGGTGTCGACCTTCGACCCGGGTTTCGGGTCGGCGGAGATCACCGTGCCGGCTTTAACGTCGGCGTCCTGCTGCTGGTGGACGGTCGCCCGCAGGCCCGTCTGCTGGAGCAGCTGCTCGGCCTGGGCCTGTGGCTTGCCGACGACGTCGGGGACGGCGACCGTGGCCGTGTTGCTACCGATGCCGAGCGAGCGCACGAGGAAGAACACGAGGACGGCGAGAGCGGCGAGCAGCACGAGCAGGAGCACGACGTAGGGGGCCGTGCGGGCACGGGGGGCCGGGGACGGGGTGACGCCGGTGGTCGCGGCCGGGATGACACGGGTGCCCTGGTCGTAGGCGGCCTGGGCCCGGGTCTCCGCAGCGCCCATGTCGAGCACGGGCTCGGCCACCACGGGCCGGCCCTGGCGGAAGCGAAGGAGATCGGCGCGCAGCTCCTCGGCGGAGGCGTAGCGGTTGGCCGGGTTCTTGGCCAGGCACTTCATCACGATCGCCTCGAATGCCGGGCTCACGTCGGGGTTGTGCCGGCTCGGCGGCACCGGCGCCTCGCGCACGTGCTGGTAGGCGATGGCCACCGGGCTGTCGCCGGCGAAGGGGGGCTGGCCGACGACGAGCTCGTAGAGCACGACGCCGAGGGCATAGACGTCGCTGCGGGCGTCGACGGCGCCGCCCGATGCCTGCTCGGGCGAGAAGTACGTCGCCGTTCCCATCACCGTGCCCGTCTGGGTGAGGTTGTCACCCGCGTCGCGGGCAGCCCGCGCGATGCCGAAGTCGGTGACCTTCACCTGGCCCGTGGGGGAGAGCAGCACGTTGCCGGGCTTGACGTCGCGGTGGATGACGCCGGCGCGGTGGGCAAAGTCGAGGGCGGCGGCGATTTCGGCGCCGATGTCGGCGACGCGGTCGGGGTGCAGGCGCCCTTCGTGGCGCAGCAGGTCGCGCAGCGTGGGGCCATCGACGTACTCCATGACGATGAAGTAGGTGTTGTCCTGCTCGCCCCAGTCGAAGACGGACACGATGTTGGGGTGATTGAGGTTCGCGGCCGCCTGCGCCTCGCGGCGAAAGCGCTCGACGAAGTTGCGGTCGGCGGAGAGCTCGGGGAAGAGCGCCTTGAGGGCGACAGGCCGGTCGAGGAGCGCGTCGCGCGCCAGGTAGACCTCGGCCATGCCGCCGCGCGCGAGATGACGCTCGGGTCGGTAGCGGTTGCCGAAGACCTCGTCGGACATGGGTGGTGTCAGCCTACGAGGCGCCCGGTAGGGACAGCGCGGCCTGCAGCACCGCCTTGGCGATGGGCGCGGCGACGCGCCCGCCGGTTGCCTCGCTGGCGCCGGGCTGGGCCTCCACGATCACGGCCACCGCAATGCGGGGTGCGTCGGCTGGGGCAAAGCCGATGATCCACGCGTGGGACGTGCCGGTGCCCGTCTGGGCCGTGCCGGTCTTGGCCGCCACCTGCACGCCTGGGATGGCGATGGCCGTCGCCGTGCCACCGTTGACCACGCCCACCATCAGGTCGCGCAGCGTCGCGGCCACCGCGGGCGGCACCGCCGTGCGCCACGGCCTCGGCTTCGCCTTGCGCACGATGTTGCCGTCGCTGTCGCGCACCTCGTTCA
>VAXF01000226.1 GCA_005888395.1 Actinomycetota bacterium
TCGCGGAGCTCGAACCCGTCCCAGCGCGCGCTGTCGGCGACGATGCCCTTGTACCGCACCCGCGAAGGGTAATCAGCCGACCTTGGCAGCGTACCGGTCGCGCTTCTCGCTCCAGGCGCCGAAGTAGTCGGCCCACCAGTTGGGCCAGTCGACCGACCGGCCGTCGAGGGCGGCGGCGAGGTGGTCGAGGTGGATGTCCCACCCGGCCAGGGAGGAGACGAGCCACTCGTTGGGAGCCGGCAGCGTGCTCGTGAACGTCAAGACGCATCCGTTGCCGTCGCGGCGCAGCTCCCACCGCAGCCGGCCGTGGATGTCGCCGAGGTACTCGATCACGCGCAGCGGCTCGAGCTCGGTGATCGTGCCGTGCAGGACGGCGCTGTTGCCCTGGTCATCGGTGTTCAGCCAGCGCAGCTCGATGCGCCCGCCCTTGACGAGGTCGACGTCGGCGTCGGCGAGCCACGCCACGAGCTCCTCGGGCTCGGTGAGGGCGTCCCACACGCGCTCGATCGGATGGTCGAACCGGCGCTCGAAGCGCAGAATGTGCTCGCCGTCACGAGTTTCGAGGGCGCCGTCGGCGACGTGATCGGTCGTGGGCATGGGGGGTCTCCTTCCTCTCGTTGAGGTGTTGCTCCAGGGCGTCGAGGCGGCCGGCCCACAGCCGGCGGTAGGGCTCGAGCCACGCGTCGACCTCGGCGAGCGGCTCCGGCCGGAGCTCGTACCAGCGGCGCTGCGCGTCCCGGCGGACGGCGACGAGACCTGCCTCACGGAGCACGCGCAGGTGTTTCGACGTTCCCGGCTGGCTCAGGCCGAGCAGGCCGACGAGCTCGCCGACCGGTCGAGGGCGCTCCCGCAGGAGGTCGAGGATCCGCCGCCGCGCCGGCTCCACCAGCACGTCGAAGGTGGTCGCCACCGCATGAGAATAACCCGCAAGCTATATGCCTGTCAAGACATGTACTGTAGGATCTGGGCCATGGACGATCACGCTCTGCTCCGGCTGCTCAGCCGGCTCCGCATCGGTCTGGGGGTCGCCGCCCTGCTGTGGCCCACCTCGGTGCTCGTCGCGTCTGGCCTCGGCGAGCGCGGCGACAAGCGCGTCAAACCACTCGTGCGCACGGTCGGCGCCCGCGAGCTCGTCGTCGGCCTCGGCACCCTCGACGCGCTCGCGAACGCGGGCGACGTCAGCCGCTGGGCGGTGTGGAACATGGTGTGCGACGGCACCGACGCGATCGGGATCGTGCTGGCGTGGCGTCACGTGCCGCGCCTCCGTCGTGTCGGGGTGCTCGCGAGCGCCCTCGCGGCCGTGGCCGCGAGCGCGACGTCGCTGGCGGCGGCGCCCTAGCCCTCCGGCCTCCAGATGGTGTGCTGCGGAGAGGGGTCGCCGTGGCCGGTGCTGCGGGTGACCATGCAGGCCTCGACCAACAACTCGAAGAGCTGTTGGTCGTCCCATCCCAGTGGCGCGTCCGGCATGTTGCGCTCCTCGAAGAACTGCCGCGCGAGTGTTTCTCGCAGGCTCGAGTCGGTGCGGGCCTCGGCCCGCCCGGTGACATAGAAGGCGTCCTCGTTGTCGACGCACGGGAACGAGTGCAGGGCGTAGCGGCCGTCGCGAACCAGGTCGCGAAGCTTCGGCCCCGGAACGATGAACGCGAACATCCCCGCGTCGGTGAGCACAGGGCACATCGGGTGGGCGCGCGGACCCCCATCGCGTCGCACGGTGGCGATGAAGCCGAGCCCGACACCGAACTGGTAGAGCAGCGCCCTCCCCGCGTCGGCCAGGTCGGGACGGGCGGCCCGGAGCTCCTTCCAGGTGAGCACGGCGGCTACGCCCCCTCGGGAAGGTAGATCGACGTGATGCGCTCCGAGACGACGGGGTTGCCGCGCGCGTCCGACCAGACGGTCTCGTAGAGGGTGAACTCCATCGGCCGGCGCGTGCCCTCGCGCGTGAACGGCTTCGAGACCCGCGCACGTCCCTCGAGGACGTCGCCGACGACCGGCGTACGGTGATAGACGAACTCCTGCTCGCCGTGCAGGAAGAGGCCCTTTCGGGCGACGTAGCTGTCGGGGTCGACGTCGACCCGGATGCCGGCCGACTCCGGGGGCTGGAGGTCGGGCCATGCCCCGGCGTGGGTCATGACGAACGTGTACGTCGGCGGGCAGGGGATGGCATCGAAGCCGGCGGCCTGTGCAGCTCCCGCGCTCGCGTAGACCGGGTTGTCGTCCTTCACGGCGCGGGCGAACACCCACACCGGGCTGCGCTCGATCTCGACTCGCTGTGCCGGTCCCCACTCGCCGAACTCGGGCTGCGGTTCAGTCATTGGCCTCGCACCTCCGGGATCACCTCTCTCGCGAACAGCTCGATGGTCTCGGGCGTGCCGAAGTCCGACAGCTGGACGACGAACAGCTCGACGCCGGCGTCGACCTCACGTCGCAGCGCGGCCGCCACCTCGGCGGGCGTACCCGTGATCAGCCCGCCCCACGTGCCGAAGCGCTTTCGGGCCACGGCCTCCACCTCGTCGCGCGCCGCCGCCGACGGCGCCAACCCGACCGGATGCTGCGCCGACACACGGACATCGCGCGCCAGCGGCAGCAGCTCGTGCAGGCGCTCGATCGCGTACGAGGGACAGTTCCACCAGTCGGCGTGCCGGGCGACGAGGGGCATCGTCAGGCGGGTGCCCGCGCCGCCGATGTGCACCGGGACCCTGCCGTGCACCGGCCGCGGCCGGCCGATCGCGTCGTGCAGCCGGTAGTGGACGCCGTCGTAGTCGAACCGCTCACCCGTGAACATGAGCTCGATGATCTGCAGGGCCTCGTCGAGCTTGGCGGCGCGCACCGCCGGCGCCTCGGGCCCGAACCCGAACGATGCCAGCTCGGCCTCGACCGATCCCCAGCCGATCCCGAGCTCCAGCCGGCCCTCGCTGATGACGTCGACGGTCGCCGCCATCTTGGCGAGTAGGGCGGGGTGCCGGAACGGGTCGCACAGCACGAGGTGCCCGAGCCGGATCGAGATCGTGCGGGCGGCGATGGCGCTCGCGAGCGTCCACGCCTCGAGCGTGTCGTGCTCGGGCGCGGCCGGGGGAGCGAGATGATCCATGAACCACGCCGAGTCGAACCCGGCCTCCTCGGCGGCGCGGACGCGCGTCTCGATCGTGGAGAAGGGCATGCGCAGCTGCGGAAGGAAGATCCCGAACAGTGGCCCCCCGGGCATCCGGCGACCCTATCCTTCGGCGCGATGGTGGAGCACGGTGTCGCGGGGCGCGTGGTGATCATCACCGGCGCGGGCCAGGGGATCGGGCGCGGCATGGCCCATCACCTCGGACGCAACGGCGCCGCCATCGTGGTCGCCGAGTGGAAGGAGCACCGCGCCAAGCGCACGGTGGAGGAGCTCACCGCCCTCGACGTGCCCGCGATCGCGGCGGTGTGCGACATCAGCCAGAAGGACCAGGTCGACGAGATGGTGTCGCGCACGATCGCCCACTTCGGGAAGGTCGACGGGCTGATCAACAACGCCCAGACCTTCCGCCCGCAGGCGCCGATGGCGACCGTGTCGGGCGAGGACGTCGACGTGTTCTACGACTCGGGTGTGAAGGGCACGCTGTGGGCGATGCAGGCCGTCTACCCGCACATGAAGGCGGCGGGGTGGGGGC
>VAXF01000240.1 GCA_005888395.1 Actinomycetota bacterium
CTCCGTCTACGACCAGGGCGCCGACGGCCCGCCGGCCGGTGCTGTCCCGATCGAGGCGCACGTAGCCGTGGCCACGGAGCCGCCTGCCCCCGGCGACCAGTTGTCGATCGACCTCGGCCCGGCCGCGCAGGGGACGTGGCGGCTCCCGACGCTCTCGCTCCTGAAGCGGGGCACCACCCAGGAGATCGACCGCCGGGCCCTGGAGGCACGGGGGCGGGTGCTCGAGGACGCGCTGGCCGCCCACGGCGTCGAGACGCGGCTCGTCGGCATGACGGTCGGCCCGAGCATCACCCGTTACGAGCTCGAGCTGGGACCCGGAGTGAAGGTGGCGAGGGTCACCAGCCTGCAGAAGGACATCGCCTACGCGATGGCCGCGCCCGACATCCGGCTGCTGGCACCCATCCCAGGCCGTTCGGCGATCGGCGTCGAGGTTCCGAACACGCGCCGCCAGCTCGTCGCCATGCACGACATCCTCGCCACCGACGAGGCCCGACGGGCCACCCATCCACTGGAGGTGGCGCTCGGCCGGGACATCGCCGGCCGGCCGGTCATGGCCAACCTTGCGGACATGCCGCACTTCCTCATCGCCGGCGCGACCGGAGCGGGCAAGTCCTCCTGCATCAACTCGATCATCACCTCGATCCTCGTCCGGGCCACGCCCGAGCAGGTCCGCCTGATCCTGGTCGACCCGAAGCGGGTCGAGCTGGGCCAGTACAACGGCCTGCCGCACCTGCTGACGCAGGTCGTCGTCAACCCGAAGAAGGCGGCCAACGCGTTGGCATGGGCGGTGCACGAGATGGAGCGCCGCTACGACCTGCTGGCCGAGGTGGGCGTGCGGGACGTCACCGGCTACAACGCGGCGTACGACCGCGGCGAGCTGCGGGGCAGCGGCGCGGGGGCCGGCGCCGACGGCGCGTCGGGGCCGGCCGACGGGCGCGAGTACCAGCGCCTGCCGTTCGTGCTCGTCGTCGTCGACGAGCTGAACGACCTGATGATGGTGGCCGCCCGCGACGTGGAAGAGTCGATCTGCCGCATCGCCCAGATGGCCCGGGCAGTCGGGATCCACCTCGTCATCGCGACGCAGCGGCCGTCGGTCGACGTGATCACCGGCGTGATCAAAGCCAACATCCCGTCTCGGCTGGCGTTCGCGGTCTCGTCGCTGGCCGACTCACGCGTGATCCTCGACCAACCGGGCGCTGAGCGGCTGATCGGCAAGGGGGACATGCTGCTGCTGGGCGCGTCGTCGAACGTGCCAAGACGGATCCAGGGCTCGTGGGTGAGCGAGGAGGAGGTGCACAAGCTCGTGGCCCACTGGCGGCGCCAGGCGTCGCCGCAGTACGTCGAGGGCGTGGAGGGCGAGGACTCACCGACGCCCGGCGGTCCCGGCTTCGACGAGGAGGACGACGACATGCTGGAGCCGGCCATGGACCTCGTCGTCCGCTCGCAGCTCGGCTCGACGTCGATGCTGCAGCGCAAGCTCCGCGTCGGCTTCGCGAGGGCCGGCCGCATCATGGACCTGCTCGAGCGCCGAGGCGTCGTCGGCCCTTCGGAGGGCTCCAAGGCGAGAGCAGTCCTGATGACTGTCGAGGAGCTCGAAAACCGCCAAAACTAGGCGTGCGACGCGTAGGGCTGCGAAGCGGAGCAAGACCCCTTCAGGCAGCACGCGCCAACGAGCCTCGTGGCCAGACCGGTGCGAGCGCAGCGATGCACCGTGGCGGCCGGCTGCGCGTGCCGTCGCAGGCGGCCCTACCAGCCGCCGAAGGATGGGGGTGTGGGGGGCGGCGCCCAGCCCCCCACAAGACAAGGCCCGCAGGCGGCTCAGCCGCCGAGGGGCCCGACAGCGCCGCCGAAGGCGGCTCCGCCGAGATGGGGGGAGCGGGAGCCGGGAAGGTCCCTTCCCCCCTCCCACGCGAAAAGGGGCGCCCACTCCCTTGTGGACGCCCCTCCGTGCGGGAACTGGCCCGAGTCAGGCGCCATGCTGCGAGGCCCGTGCAGTGGGTGGCGTGCCTCGGGAGCATCGCCCTCGGTCGAGCCGAGCCAGTGGAACACCGCACGCCAGACGCTGGTCATGCCGAAGAGCACGAAGCCAGTGGCAAGCGTCCCCATCCAGTGCTGACGAAACTCGATGCGCCAGCCGGCGAACATCGAGTAGTCGAGGACGTAGACGGCGACGATGCCCAGGCCCAACGTCACCCAGGTGTGCAGCCGGGTGATTCCCGGGAGCAGGTCCTCGAGAACGTCGACGAGCTTGAACAACGCCAGCGCCAGGAACACGATGACTGCAAGGTGGTACATGGATGTTGCCTCCTGAGCGGATCGGTCGTGGTTACCCGCTCATCTACTTCGACCATCAGTTCGCTCCCGGGGTAACAACTACTGTGAAAGAGGTGCGCGCCCGCGCCCCGGCCTCCTCGGCCAATCTCGGCCCAGGTTTCGACACGCTGGCGCTGGCGCTCTCCCTCCACGTCGAGGTGGAGGTCGAGGAGGCGCCCGCGCTCCTGATCCGGGCCGAGGGCGAGGGATCCGACCTGCCCGCCGACGAGACGCACCTCGCCGCGCAGGTCGCTCGCAGGGTGTTGGGCCATGACCGGGTGGCGATCCACGTCCGCTCCGACGTCCCGGTCGGGCGCGGCCTCGGCTCGTCGGCCGCCCTGGCGGTGGCCACCGCGGCGGCTGCCGGCGCGCCGGACCCACTGGTCTTCGGGAGCCAGTCGGACGGCCACCCCGAGAACGCCGCGGCTTCGGTCCTAGGTGGCCTGGTCACCGCGACGACGGTGGACGGCCGGCCGGTGGCGGCCCGGTTGCCGCTGGACGAGGCCCTCGCCTTCGTGCTGCTCGTCCCCGACCGGCAGCTGGCGACGAAGCGTGCACGCGACGCGCTCCCCGCGTTGGTCCCGCACGGCGACGCCACTTTCAACCTCGGCCGGATGGGCCTGCTCCTCGCGGGCCTCGCCGACCACCGGCGCCTGGTCCAGGCGGCGACGGACGACCGGCTGCACCAGCCCGCTCGGGCGCCGCTCTTCCCCGAGGCGGCGTGCCTCCTCGCAGGCCTGGTGGAGGCGGGCGCGCTCGCCGCCTGCTGGTCGGGGGCGGGCCCGTCCCTGCTCGGCGTCTGCACCGCAGAGGCTGCACCCGAGGTCCGTGCACGGGCCGACAAGCTGCTCGCCGAGTCGAAGGTCGGAGGCGTCGCCCGGGTGCTGGGCGCGGATCTCGCCGGCCTCATCGTCACGAGCTGAAGCTCACGGAGAGCGGTCGGAGCCGTGACCATCCTCGGGCGAGCGTGCGCGGTCGGCTACCGTCGTTCGCCATGGCTACCTATCAGGGGTACTGCGTCAAGTGCCGCGAGAAGCGTGAGTTCGAGGGCGAGGTCCGCGAGATGGCCAACGGCCGGCGGGCCGCGCAGGGCGCCTGTCCGGTCTGCGGCACCAAGATGAACCGCATGCTTGGCAAGGCCTCCTAGGAGGGCAGGCGGGCCGAGTCAGCGTCGCGCCGTGCCCACGCGGCCGTCCCGTGAGCTGGTTGCCGTCCCGAATCCTCACCCTGGGCGCGATTATGAGGTGCGCTGCGAAGCGCCCGAGTTCACGTGCGTCTGCCCGATGACCGGGCAACCCGACTTCGCGACCGTCACCGTCACCTATGTCCCGGGAGACGCGATCGTCGAACTGAAATCCCTCAAGCTCTACCTGTGGAGCTACCGCGAGGAGGGAGCGTTCCACGAGGACGTGACCAACCGCATCCTCGACGACCTCATCGGCGCCATCGCGCCTCGGCGGATGACCGTACGCACCGACTGGAACGTGCGCGGCGGCATCCACACCGTCGTCGAGGCCTCGCACCCGTAGAGCCCGGCTGCTAGACCGGCGCCCGTGTTCGAGAACGTACGCCTGCTCGCGTCGGGACTGGAGTTCCCCGAGGGGCCCGTCGCCATGCCCGACGGAAGTGTCGTGGTGGTCGAGATCAAGCGCGGCACGCTGACCCGCGTCACCGACGATGGCAAGGTGGAGGTGGTGGCCGAGTGCGGGGGCGGGCCCAACGGGGCTGCGATCGGCCCCGACGGCAAGGTCTATGTCTGCAACAACGGCGGGTTCGAGTGGCAGACGGCCATGGGGTCGTGGAGCATCCCCGGGCACCAGCCGACCGACTACATCGGCGGGCGGATCCAGCGTGTGGATCTCGGGACCGGCGAGGTGGAGGACCTCTACACCGAGTGCGACGGGCATCCGTTGCGAGGGCCCAACGACCTCGTCCTCGACGCCGGCGGCGGGCTCTGGTTCACGGACCACGGCAAGACCAGGGCGCGGGCCCGTGACGAGGGCGGCATCTACTACGCCAAGGCGGACGGCAGCGAGATCCGCGAGGTCGTCTACCCGAGCATGTCCCCGAACGGGATCGGCCTCTCGCCGGCCGGTGACGTCGTGTACTGGGCCGAGACCCACACCGGCCGCCTGTGGCGCCGGCGGGTGAGCGCCCCGGGCGTGGTGGACGAGCCCGTGCCCCTCGACCCGTGGCCGCTGGTGGCGGGGCTGCCCGGCTACCAGCTGTTCGACTCGCTCGGCGTGGAGGCGGGAGGCAATGTGTGCGTGGCCACGCTGGGAGCGACGCCTGGCATCTCGGTCATCTCGCCCGAGGGCGTGGTCACGCTCGAGCAGGGAGACGGCGAGTGGTTCGATCCGCTCACGACCAACATCTGCTTCGGCGGCGAGGACCTCCGCACCGCCTTCATCACGCTGTCGGCGTCGGGCCGCCTGATCGCGTGCGACTGGCCCCGGCCCGGCCTGCCACTCGCCTTCGGCTAGGAGGAGCGGGAACCTCCGCGTCCGGGAGGGACCGGCGCCTTCGGTCCGATGACGGCAACTCGGGCGCCGGATGGTCGTATCCTGGTCGGCGATGGGGAGAATGCGTAGCTTGTCAGTGGCTGCGTTTCTCGCCACGGCCGCCGGGGTCGGCACCGCCGGCGTGCTGACCATGAGCCTGAACGGTGCCGCGCTGGGCCATGATCGCTCGCACGTCGGGTCGTTCCGGGCTCCCTCGGCGCAACCGGCCGCGGCGGCCTCGCCCTCCGGCACGCCAGGCACTGGTCCTGAGGCATCCCGACCGGCTTCAGCGCCTGCGACCACGGGGTCGACGATCGCGACCGAAGCCGGGCCCGCGTTCGTGGTGACAACCGTTGCCGCGCCGGTGGTGGGGGCCTCGCGGCCTCCTTCCGTCGCGACCACGACGACGGATCGGGACGGCCATGGGGGGTCCAGCACGGCCAGCCCGGGCAGCTCGACCACGACGACCACCAGCACGGACGGCCACGGGGGGAATAGCGGCTCGAGCAGTGGGTCCAGCAGCGGCTCGAGCAGCGGCTCCAGCGGTTCGAGCACGCCCGACGACTGAGTCCCGGGCCGTCGGACCCGGAGTGTCGCGGGCGGCTACGCGATCGGCAGCTCGAGGAGGGTCGGCTCTGCTCGCTCGAGGGCAGCCCGGACGGCATCGCGCACCTCGCCCGCCTTCTCGACCAGCTGACCGCCGACGCCCATCGAGCGGGCCAGCGCGACGAAGTCGACCGGCGGGTCGTCGATGTCCATACCCACGAACCCCCGACGGCCCTCCCCGGCGCGCCCTCAGCCCCTGCTTCAGGATGAGGTACTGCCGGTTGTTGACGACGGCGAAGACCACCGGGAGCCGCTCGCGGGCGGCGGTCCAGAGCGCCTGGGGCGAGTACATCGCCGACCCGTCGCCCACGACGCACAGGACCGGCTCCCGGCCGGCCCCGAGCGAGGCGCCGACGGCGGCCGGCATGCCCCAGCCGAGCCCGCCACCGCGGCAGAAGAAATATCGGCCGGGACGGGACGGGTGGTGGAAGCCGCGCACGTACGTACCGGTCGTGATCGCCTCGTCGACCACGATGGTGTCGGCCGGGAGCGCCCGCACCAACGCGTGGGCGGCCGCCATCGGGTGCATGGGGACCTCGCCGTACCGGCTCGTGGCCGTCGCCTCGAGCCGCTCGATGGCGGCGGCCCGCTCGGCCCTGGCCTGCTCGACGGCGGCGGCGGAGGCTGCCGGGTCGACGCGCTGGCGCACCAGCCTCACCAGCGCCTCGAGCGTGGCCCGAGGATCGCCGACCAGACCGAGGCGGGTCGGGTACGTGCGAGCCAGCTGCGCAGCGTCGGGCGAGATGTGGAGCAGCTCGACGTGGGCCGGCAACGCCGGTCCCGGTGTGTACGGGTAGACCATGAATGCCCGGCCGCCGACGAGCAGCACGCGCTCGTAGGCGGCCAGCGCGGCGGCGATGGCGGCCGCTGCCGGCGGGAGCGGGCCGGCCCACGACGGGTGGGCAGGCGGGAAGACCGTCGTCGAGTGCAGGGGCGAGCCGTGGACCCGGACGCCCAACGCCTCGGCCAGCGCCACCAGTGCGTCCATCCCGCCGGACGCGGGCACCTCGTCGCCGGCCACGATGGCCAGACGTTCCCGGTCGGCGCCGGCGAGCAGGTCCGCGAGCTCGTCCAGCCGTCCGGCCACCACCCCGCGCTCGATGATCGACGGCGCCGGCGCCGGGGTCCGCGAGCTCGTCCAGCCGTCCGGCCACCACCCCGCGCTCGATGATCGACGGCGCCGGCGCCGGCTCGCCGGCCTCCTCGTCGAGGATGTCCATCGGGATCGACACGAACACCGGGCCGGCCGGCTGGCTGGCCGAGTCGTGGAACGCCCGCCGGAGGATCGTGCCCAGCTCCCCGACGGTGCGGACCTCGTGGGCCCACTTGGCCACGGGCCGGGCCAGGCCGACCAGGTCGCCGGCCAGCAGCGGATCGGCAACGATGTGCCGGCGGTCCTGCTGGCCGGCGGTGACGACGAGCGGCGTGGCGTTCGCCTGGGCGTTGGTGAGGTTGCCGACGGCGTTGCCCAGCCCGGCCGAGGTGTGCAGGTTCAGGAAGGCGGGCCGCCCGGTGACCTGCGCGTAGCCGTCCGCCATGGCGACCGCCGAGGCCTCCTGGAGGGCGAGGACGTAGTGGATGTCCGGCCGGCCCGTCAGGGCCTCCATCAGCGGGAGCTCTGTGGTGCCGGGGTTGCCGAACACGTCGACGACGCCTTCGGTGGCCAGCACCTCGAGCAGGACGTCCCGGCCCCTGAGTTCGGTCATGCCGCTAACCCCAGAACCGGCGCTCCTCCTCCATGGGCGCACCTTCCACGTGGGAGTCCCGGTCGAGGATCATCGTCGCCCGCCGACCCGCCTCGTACGGTGGCCAACCCGGATCCCCGGTGTGGGCGAACGCGATCCACGAGTCCTGCATGATCCGGCTCAACGTCGCGACGTCCGGACCGGTGCCGGTGAACGGGGCGATCAGCGGCAGGTCGAGGTTGTCGAACACGAACGGGACCTCGAGTGCGTGGCAGGCGCCGAGGGCCCCGTCGAACACCGGCGAGGGGTAGGTGAACAGGTAGGCGAACGTGGACGGCTGGTGACGGGCGTGCGCCTCGGCCGCTCGCATGGCCGGCACCCGGAAGACGCGGTCGCTCTCGATCGCCGACCACAGCTCGAACGGCGACGCCGTCTCGCCCCTGCCGGCTCGCGCCGCCCGGTAGGCATCGGTCACCGGGCCGGGGTCGTCGATCGTGCGGGCCAGGCGCCGGGCAAGCCGCTCCTCGTCCATGCCGAAAGCGGAGCGGTCGCCGATGGCGAAGAACCTCATCTCCTCGCGGTTGGTCCCGATCACCATGGGGACGTCCGCCGAGGCGCCGCCGGCGATCGCGGTCTGCGAGTCCTCCACGATGACGCCCCCGTCGACCACCGGCACGAACGGGAGCATCACGGCCCGACGGCCGGCGAGGACGCCCGTCTGGGCGCCGACCACGGCGTCGATGTCCGCCTCCCGCAGCCCGGCCACCGAGGACAGACCGAGCGCCTCGGTCACCGTCTCGGTGACAGAGGCCGCCGTCTCCATGGGTGAGGCGTTCGGTCCGCCGCTCTCGGCGATCGCCTTGTGGAACAGCCCGGCGGCTGCCGGGACACCGAGGAGCGTGGCGACGCTCATCGAGCCGGCCGACTCGCCGAAGATCGTGACGTTCCCCGGGTCGCCTCCGAAGGCGGCGATCTCGTTCCGGACCCAGCGGAGCGCGGCGACCTGATCGAGCAGCCCCCAGTTGCCGGCGGCGCCGCTCGCCTCGTCGCGCAGGTCGGGGTGGGCGGCGAAGCCGAGGACCCCGAGGCGGTAGTTGATGGTCACGACGACGACGTCACCCGCGGCTGCCAGCCTCGCTCCGTTGTAGAGCGCGCCGCCTCCGGACCCGCTCATGAAGCCACCGCCGTGGATCCACACCATCACCGGCCGGCGAGCGGCGGGATCCGGGCCCGGCGTCCAGACGTTGAGGTAGAGGCAGTCCTCGGACGTCCCCACCTCCTCGCCGCCGATGCGGCTCGGGCCCACCGGCAGCTGCTGTGGCGCCCACGCGGCGATCGTGCCGGCGGTCCGCACGCCCTCCCATGGGGCGGGCGGCTCGGGCGGCCGCAGCCGCAGGTCGCCGACCGGTGGCCGGGCGAACGGGATGCCCAGGAAGGCGGTCACCCCGCGGTCCTCGGCTCCCCGCAGCGCGCCGTAGCTCGTCCTCACGGTGTCGTTCCCCATCGCGCGAAGCCTATGCCAGCACCTCAGCCGGAAGCCTGCGATGTCTGGAGTACATGGCCCCTGGATTCGGGGGCTATGTACTCGCGACGTCTGGAGCCTCGCCGCGCTTCCCCCTTTCAGAGGTGATCGGCGGCGGCTGCTTTGACGGCGGCGACGATCGGATCCCAGTCGGCGCCGGGCCGGCGGGTCACGGTCACGAAGTCGTTGACGCCGAAGATGGCGACGACACCGTCGACCGCGAACACCGCCTCGGCGAATGGATGCCCGGCCGCCTCGGTGGCGCTGTTGAAGCTGAGCGTGCCGGGCAGCGTCGTGTCGAGTTGGAAGCGGAGCGCGTTGGGGTTGGGGGACGGCTCCGGGTCGGCGGTGGCCATGGGTGTCGATCGTATGGGGGATCGGCTCGGCTCGGGCAGGCCCGGGTATCTCGGCCATTCGTGCAGGCCCGGTCCTACTGGGTCGAGACGCTCGGTTGCCCGAAGAACCAGGTGGACTCGGACAAGCTCGTCGGCTCGCTGGAGGCCGACGGTCTCGTCCGCGCCGTTGGGCCGGAGCAGGCGGACCTGGTCGTGGTCAACACGTGCGCGTTCATCGACGCGGCTCGCCAGGAGTCGATCGACGCGGTGCTGGCGCTGGCCGACGCCCGCCGAGACGGCGCCCGCCTGGTCGTGACCGGGTGCATGGCCGAGCGCTACGGCGACGAGTTGGCCGAGGCGTTGCCGGAGGTCGATCTGGTGGCCGGCTTCGGTGTTCCCGTCACCCTGTCGCCCAGCGCGGCGCGCGACGTCGCCCGCCTCGACCTGCTCAACC
>VAXF01000236.1 GCA_005888395.1 Actinomycetota bacterium
GTAGAGGAGGTTGTCGGGGTCCTCGGCGTCGTGCTGGGTGAGCATCCCCCGCGGCGCGAACGCGTCGTAGACCCTGTCGCCGAGGGCGTGGCGCAGCTCGGCCTCGGTCATTCGGCGGTGGAGCGACAGCGCTGCGACGAGCTCGACGTCGTCGACGCCGGCGTCGGCCGCCATGTCGAGCACGGCCTCGATGACGCGCTGGCGCACGTCGGGCCGTCGCATCGGGGGCAGCGGGAGGGACACGTCGTCGAAGGCGATCGTCAGCCGCATGCCCGGCCGCAGCAGCGCCGGCAGCGGCTCGCTGTTCTCGGGGTGCAGCAGGGCCCGGCGGATGGCGGCGCCGGGCGCCTCGAGCGGCGGGAGCGCCTCGGCCGGATAGATGACGCGCGCGCCCACCGGTAGGCGCTCGAGCCGGAACCCCTCGCCGTGCATGAACAGCGTCGGCGGCGTCGACCGGTCGACTTCCAGCACGAACCCCGGCCGCGGGCTCATCGGGTTGCCGCCTCCGGCGGCCGCCCCGCTGAGCGGGGCGCTCTGCTCACTCTCATCGGGTGGCCACAATCCGGTCGCGCTCGCGCTCGTGGCGGAGGTCGAAGGCCACCTTGACCGCGCCGCGGCCGCCGGCGTCGGCGGCGTGCTCGACGGCCTCGCGGTAGCGGTCGAGCTCGTAGGTGGCCGACACGAGCCGCCCGAGCCCGGCCTCGGCGACGAGCTGGAACGCGAGCTCGAACGCGGTGAGGTTCTCGAGCTCCTTCCCGTACGCGTACGCGCCCGACAGCTTGACCTCGCGGTGCCACAGCGGCGTGAGGTCGACGCGCACGACGCCGGGCATGCCGACGAGCACCACATGGCCGCGCGGCGCCACGACGGCCAGCGCGTCGGCGAGCGAGTCGGCATTCCCCACGCAGTCGACGACCACGTTGGCGCCGGCGGTGAGCTGAGCGCCGGCCTGGAGCGCGCCGGTCAACCTGCGCACGGCCCGCCGCTCCTCGCCGGGCTCGACGACCACGTCGGCGCCGAGGTCGGCGGCGAGGCGCCGCTGCTCGGGGTGCTTGGCCACCGCCACCAGCGTGGACGGGTCGCGGAGCCCGCCCCGAGCACCACGACCAGGTCGCCGGGCAGCGCCTCGGCGTAGGCGGCGTGGACCGCGCATGCGGCCGGCTCCACCATCACCGCGTCCTCGTCGCTCATCCGCTCGGGCACCGGATGGAGCTGGCTCTCGTGGGCGGCCAGCGCGACCGACCATCCGCCACCCGTGTCGGCGCAGTACCCGGTCTGGAGGCCGGGCTTGAGATGGCCGAAGGCGACGCGCTCGCAGCCGCCGGTCAGGCCGAGCGCGAACGAGTCGCACACGGGCTCGACTCCCCGCGCCGCGCACCCGAGCACCGGCTCGAGCACGACCCGCGAGCCGTCGTCGAGCTCGCCGACGACCTCGTGGCCGGGAACGAACGGGAACGACACGATCGGCTCGAAGTAGCGAGAGGCGCGACCGTCGACGGTGGCCAGATCGGAGCCGCAGATGCCGGCGAGACGCGGACGGACGCGCCGCCAGCCCGGGGCGGGGAGCGCGGGCTCGTCGACGTCGGCGAGCTTCAGCGGGCCGACCCGTGCCCCGCCGCCGGGGACGAGCGACCCGGCAAGGCGGGCGGCGGCAAAGCGCGGCACCGATCGCTCGAAGACGACGGCCTTCACCGCACCGCCCCCCGCTCTGGCGCGCTCGCGCGCGCGAGGGGCAGCAGGTGACGGGGCGCGCCCGGCGACCGGCTCCAGTGCTCCACGTGCCAGCCGCGGCGGCGGGCGATGGCGAACAGCTTGCCCTCGGGATTGACCGCGACCGGATGGCCGACGGCCTCCAGCATCGGGAGATCGCTCGTCGAGTCGGCGTAGGCCACCGCCTCGTCGAGCGAGAGGCCCTCGGCCGCGGCGTAGGCGGCGAGAGTGAGGGCGCGGCGTCGAGCTCGCCGGTGAGGATCCCGTCCCGCTCGCCGAGGCGGGCGCAGACGACGTCGTCGAACAGCGGCCGCAGCGGCTCCACAACGAAGTCGAGGGCGCCGGTGATCAGCACGGTGCGGTGTCCGCGCGCCCGATGCTCCCGTACTCGCCTGATGCCGGCGGGAAAGGCCTTCTCGAGGAGCAGGTCGCTGAACAGGTCCCACGCGTCAATTCGCAGTCGCGCCGCGTCGGCCCCTTCGTAGCGCCGGTAGAAATGGCGGAGGAAGTCGCCGCGGTCGCGCCGGTCGAGGGCGAGCAGGCCGGGCGCCTCGCGCAGCATGCGCAGGGTGAAGCGGGCCCGCTCGCCTCGCGGCAAACGGCGCGTTGCCAGCCACGCGTACGACTCGACGACGTTGGACGCGATCAGCGTGTTCTCGAGGTCGAAGGCGGCCAGCTGGCGATCGTGCGAGAGGACGGCCCGCAGCTGCCGATCGCGGCGGCTCTCCCGCTCGCGACGCGCCGGGCCGGTGCGCACACGCGCCTGTCGCACCACCGACGGGAGGTGCACGTCGTGCATGTAGCGCGTCCAGTCGATCACGCTGGGGTCGAAGCAGAACTCGCGGCGGTCTGTGGCGTCGAGCGTCGACCAAAGGTCGAGGAGCCGGTCGACACCGAACACTGCCTCGGTCTCCGTGTAGGCGCCGTAGAGCTCGACGTATTCGAGGGCGCGCTCGGCCTGCGTCCGCCGCTCCTCGATCCGCGCCGATGTCTCGGCCCGCTTGCCTCGCAGGGGCAGCGCGCCCAGTACCCGCTCGGCCGACGCGGCCAGCTTGATTCCCCGTTCGAGCTGGGCCTGCACGCGCCCCCGTCCGGGGAACGACCACTCGGGCACGACGATCGGCTGGTCGTGCTCGTCCCGAAGCGGATGCTCGCTGAACCACTCGTGGGCCAGGTCGTGGATCCGGCGGTAGCGGAGCGGATTGGCCGACCCGGTGGCGACGTGGAACACGCTCGGACCGGCGGCGTCGGGGCCTCGGGCGGCGATGGCGAGGATGGCGTTGACGACGAGGTCGACCGGGATCACGTCGACGACGCCTTCGGGAATGCCCGGGAACTCGCGCAGGAGCCCACGCGCGTACGAGATGATCACGGGCTCGGCCATGCGGAAGCCCCGGATCCAGCCCGGGGTGGGCTCGGCGAGGGCGGACTCGATGATCGACGGCCGCACGATCGTGACCGGCACGTTCCCCCGCGTCTCCAGCAGCGCCCGCTCGCCGAGGGCCTTGGTGAACGCATACGCGTCGGGCCAGCCGAGGGCGCGCGCCCGGGCTCGCCCGAGCTCCACGAGGCGGTCGGCCACCCACTCCTCGCGGAGCCGCTCGGTCTTGCTCGCGAGCAACGGCGTACCCGCCGCTCCGAGCTCGCGCCGCGCCCGGCGTGCCAGCTCCGTCAGTCGTTCGGGCTCGCGGCTCTCGGCATCCGCGTCGGCCCGCGCCCGCCGGGCGGCGGCGACCTCGGCCTGCCAGTCGACGTCGGTCGCGTAGGGCGTGTCGGGTAGCAACGCCTCGGGGGCGGGCCCGCGGTGGCCACCGGCGACGTACGCGGTCGACACAGCGATCAGGTGGGCGTCGGAGCCCCCGCCGGCGAGCACGCCGGCGAGGCGCGAGGGCCCCAGAAGGTTGACCTCCACCGCCGCGTCGAGCGCGGCATCGAAGCTCACGGTGGCGGCGGCGTGGACGACGGCGCGACACGACGCCAGCAGGGCGCGGCCTTGTTCGTCGAGGCCGAGGCCGTCGACACCGACGTCGCCCTGGACGACCCGCACGCGGCGGTCGACCGCGTCGTCGAACGACGCACCCAGCTCGGCCCGCAACCGGTCGAACGCGTCGTTGCGGAACACCTCGCGGCGGACGCGCTCGGCGCCCGTGCTGCGCCGGCCGGGCCGCACGAGCAACACGATCTCCGCCCCGGGCACCGAGCGCAGCAGCCGCTCGACGACGGCCGTGCCGAGGAACCCCGTGGCCCCGGTGACGGCGACGCGCGAGCCGGCGAGCGCTTCGGTGATCACGGCATCTCTCTACCACGAACGTTCACGCGGGCACCCCGACGGCGGTGAGGTCGCAGTACCACGCCAGCAGGGCGGCCACGCCGGCGCCCACCAGCATGACGAGCGTGATCGACGTGTGTGTCGCCACCGGGCCGGCGGCGAGCGTCCCGAGCGGGACCATCCCGCCGAAGGCCATGATCCAGAGGGCCATCACCCGCCCCCGCACGCGGTCGTCGAGATGCTCTTGGAGCACGGTCGAAAGCGACGTCACCGCGGCGAAGTACGCGTAGCCGAGCACGATCACCGTGGGATAGGCGAGTTCCGGAACCCGCTCGACCGCGAACGCGGCGAGCAGCACCGCGAACGCGCTCAGACCGACGCGGACGATCCGGGGTTTCGACCGGCCGACGAGGAATGTGCCGATCGACACCGCGCCCAGCGCGGCCCCCAGGCCGAAGCCGGCGTAGAGCAGGCCGTAGGCGAGGCTCCTGGGTCGCATGCCGAGGTTGTGGGCGGCGACCACCGACATCAGGCCGATGAAGGTCAGCGAGAAGAAGCTGAACGTCGCCATCGTGAACAGCACGCGCCGGATGAGCGGGTCGACCTGCGCGACGCGGAACCCGGCCACGAGCCGCCCGACGCGGCGTCCCTCGGGCGGGACCTCGTGGCCCGGGATGTCGACCATGAGCACGGCGACGATGGCGAAGAGGTACGTGAGCGCGTTGACGAAGAAGACGCCCGCCGGTCCGAACGCGGGGTACAGCAGGCCGCCGATGGCGGGACCGACGACGCGCGAGATGTTCATTTGGAACGACTGGAGGGAGACGGCGCCACCCAGGTCGCGCCGCCCGACCATCTGGGGGAGCAGCGACGAGTAGGCCGGGCCGTTGAACGCCTGTCCCGCGCCGACTCCCAGCACGCACAGCACGATCGCCGCCTTCGACGGATGCGCGCCGCGGGCCAGCCACGCCAGCACGAACGACAGCAGCATCTGCTCGGTCTGGGCCCACACCAGCAGCCGCTTGCGGTCGATTGCGTCGGCGAGGACGCCGCCGACGGACGCGAACACGAGGGTCGGGCCCAGCTGGGCGAAGGCAACCAGGCCGACGAAGCTCGGCGACCTCGTGAGGGTGAACGCGAACGCCGTGAGCACGACGTTTTGCATCCACGTGCCGACGTTGGAGAGCAGCGCGCCCGTCCACACGATCCGGAAGCTGCGATGGGCGAGCGCCGCTCGCACCGTGCCCGGCGCGAACGGCACGTCTCCTTCGAGGAAGGCGTCGGTCGCCTCCTCGGGAACGTGCTCGTGCGGGCGCCGTAAAGAAGGGAGGGCCATGTCCCCGCCCTTCCTACTCGTACTGGAGCGCCTCCAGCACCTCGACGCGCGAGGTGCGCCATGCCGGCCATGCGGCGGCGAGCAGCACGACGACGATGGCGACGGGGCCGTAGACGCCGACGGCGCCGACGTCGAACCGCAGTGGATCGCTGAACCCGATGACGACGGGGACGATGAGATGGAAGGCGACGTACATGCCGACGCTGCCGATTGCCCCGAGCACGGCGCCGATCAGGCCGATGACGCCGGCTTCGGCCATGACCATCCTCGAGAGCTCCGACGGCCGCATTCCCACGGCCGCGAGGAGCCCGAGCTCGCGCCGGCGCTGCACGCCGACGAGCAGCAGGGTCGACAGCACGGCGATGAACGAGACCAGCAGCAGCCCGCGCTGGAGGGCCCAGAAGGGGG
>VAXF01000002.1 GCA_005888395.1 Actinomycetota bacterium
GAGATGCTCGGCGTGATCGGGTCGAACGGCTCGGGCAAGACCACGTTGCTCAAGTGCCTGGCCAAGATCATCGCCCCCAACTACGGCGCGGTCACGGTGCACGGCAAGGTATCGGCGCTGCTCGAGCTCGGCACGGGCTTCCAACAGGAGCTGACGGGACGCGAGAACGTCTTTCTCGCCGGCTCGATCCTCGGGCAGAGCATCGCCCAGCTCCAGGCCCGCTTCGGCGACATTGTCGCCTTCAGCGGTCTCGGCGACTTCATCGACTACGCCCGCCTGGCGTTCTCGGTGGCCATCAACGTCGATCCCGAGGTGCTCCTCATCGACGAGGTGCTCGCCGTCGGCGACGAGGAGTTCCAGACCAAGTGTTACGACCGGCTCTACGAGTTCCGGCGCCAAGGGGTGCCGATCGTCTTCGTAAGCCACGCGCTCGACGCGGTGCGCAACATGTGCTCGAAGGTGGCATGGCTCGACAAGGGCGAGCTCCAGATGCTCGGCGATCCTCACGACGTCGTCGACGCCTATCTCGACCGGGTCCGCCGCGACAAGCAGACCGACCCCGGCGCCCTCCGGGTGCTCGGTGAGCGCTATGGGAACCGCGATATCGAGCTCACGGGCGTCGAATTCCTCGACGCCGACGGGCAGGCGAAGTCGGTCTTCGAGCCCGGCGAGCGGATGACGATGAGGTTCCGCCTCGACTCCAAGGTGCAGCGCGACGACGTGGTGCTCGCGTTCAGTGTGCACCTTGCCGACGGCCACGGCATCACCGGCATCAGCACATGGACCCACGGGCACCTGCTGCAGGTCGACGAGGGCCAGTCGTTCGTCGACTACGACATCGACTCACTTCCGTTCTGGCGCAACAGCTACCGAGTCACGGCCATCGTCCACGACAAGGCGAGCCAGGTGACGTTCGACTGTCGCCAGCAGGAGTTCGGCTTCAACGTGATGCAGGGCGAGCTGGGGCAGGGGACCGGCATGGTCTATCTGCCGGGCTCGTGGGACCTCGACGGCCTCCGCGGGGTGAAGGAATGAGCAAGATCGCTGTCATCGGGACCGGGTACGTCGGGTTGACGACGGGTGCCTGCTTCGCCCACCTCGGGCACCACGTGGTGTGTGCCGACATCGACGCCGACAAAGTCGAGCGACTTCGACGGGGCGAGATCCCGATCCTCGAGGCCGGCCTCGAGGAGCTCGTGCGAGCAGCCACCGATGCGGACAGGCTCTCGTTCGTGGTCGGTGCGGCGTCGGCGGTCGGGACCTGTGAGTTCGCCGTCCTCTGTCTGCCGACACCGCAGGGGCCCGATGGGTCGGCCGACCTCTCCTACATCGAGGAGGTGGCGCGTGAGATCGCGCCGCTCCTTACGAGTGAGGCGATCGTCGTCAACAAGTCGACGGTCCCGGTTGGCTCGACACGGCTCGTCGAGAGGATCCTCGGTCGCGACGACGTCATGGTCGTGTCCAATCCGGAGTTCCTGCGAGAGGGCTCCGCCGTCCACGATTTCCTCCACCCCGACCGCATCGTGATCGGATCCGACGACCACAAGGCGGCGATCCGGGTTGCCTCCCTGTTCGAGGGAATTCAGGCCCCACTCATCGTGAGCGACCCTGCGTCGGCGGAGATGATCAAGTACGCCTCTAACTCGTTCCTCGCGGCGAAGGTCTCCTTCGTCAACGCCATCGCGAACGTGTGCGAGGCGGTCGGCGCCGACGTGCGCGACGTGATCCTCGGGATGGGCTACGACAAGCGCATCGGCTTCGAGTTCCTCAAGCCCGGCCCCGGGTGGGGAGGAAGCTGTTTTCCGAAAGACATGCTGGCGCTGATCAGGATCGCCGAGGACGCGGGCTACGACTTCGGCGTCCTCGAGGCGGTGGTCCAGGCCAACCGTGATCAGTACGACCGCGTCGCCGCAAAGGTCGCGCGAGCGGCGGGGGGGTCGCTCGCCGGTTCGACCATTGCAGTGTGGGGCCTCACGTTCAAGGCTCGCACCGACGACACGCGACACTCGCCCGCGCTCGAGGTCATCGCCCGGCTTCTGTCGGGTGGTGCCCGCGTGCAGGCCTTCGACCCGGCTGTTCGGCACGATCTCGAGGGAATCGACGTACGGAAGGACGCCTACGCCGCCTGCGAGGGAGCGACCGTGCTGGCGGTGCTGACAGAGAGGGACGAGTTCCGCTGGCTGGACTTCGACAAGGTCGCGGCCGTGATGGCGCGCCCGGCCATCGTTGACGCTCGCAACCTGCTCGACCCGACCGCGCTCCGGCGCCGCGGGTTCAGCTACGAAGGAGTCGGCCGGGCGTGAGGACCGTCGTCACCGGTGCCGCAGGGTTCATCGGCTCGCACCTCTCTCGCGCCCTCCTCGACCGCGGCGACGAGGTCGTCGGACTCGACAATCTCCTCACGGGCTCGCTCGACAACGTTGCCGACATCTTCGGCCGGTCAGGTTTCAGCTTCGTCGACTACGACGTCACCAACTTCGTGCACATTGCCGGTCCCGTGGACGCGGTCCTGCATTTCGCCAGCCCGGCGTCGCCCAAGGACTACCTCGAGCACCCGATCAAGACCCTGAAGGTCGGCAGCCTCGGCACGCACAAGACCCTGGGGCTGGCCAAGGACAAGGGCGCCCGGTACTTGTTGGCGTCGACGAGCGAGGTGTACGGCGACCCGCAGGTGCATCCCCAGACCGAGGACTACTGGGGACACGTGAACCCTGTCGGACCACGCGGTGTCTACGACGAGGCCAAGCGGTTCGCCGAGGCGATGGCCATGGCGTACCACCGCTACCACGGCGTCGACGTGCGAATCGTGCGCATCTTCAACACGTACGGCCCCGGGATGCGACCGTCGGACGGGCGAGTGGTGTCGAACTTCCTCGTGCAGGCGCTCGACGGCAAGCCGCTCACCGTCTACGGCGACGGTAATCAGACCCGCAGCTTCTGCTATGTCGACGACGAGGTGCGCGGCATCATCGCCCTGCTCGACTCCGACTACGTCGGGCCGGTGAACGTCGGCAACCCGAACGAGTTCACGGTGCGCGACCTCGCCGGCCTCGTGCTCGAGGTCACCGGCTCGCCGTCGGAGATCGTCCACGAGCCGCTGCCCGTCGACGACCCGGCCGTCAGGCGCCCCGACATCTCGCTCGCCCGGCGCGTGCTGGGGTGGGAGCCGGCCGTGGAGCTGCGCGAGGGCCTCGCCCGTACCGCGGAGTACTTCCGGCGCGGGTTGGGAGCGCCGGGTGGCTGACGAGACGGCGGAAGGCCGTCGCTACCGCACCCTGTCGGTCATCGTGCCCGTCTTCAACGAGCGCAACACGGTGGCCGAGATCCTGAGGCGGATGCGCAGGGTCGAGCTGCCCGTCGACCTCGAGGTCGTGGTCGTCGACGACGCGTCGTCGGACGGCACCGACAAGGTCCTCGACACCCTGGAGGACTCGACCGTTCGGGTGGTGCGCCATCCCGTGAACCGGGGCAAGGGAGCAGCCGTCCGCACCGGCCTGGCCTACGCCCGAGGCGACCTCGTGCTCGTCCAGGACGCCGACCTCGAGTACGACCCGGAGGACTGGCCGCGACTATTGGCCCCGATCCTGAAGGGAAAGGCGCGCGTCGTCTACGGCAGCCGCTTCACGGGCGAGCGCAAGAACATGCTCTTCCTGCATTGGGTCGGCAACCGGTTCCTGTCGCTCGTCACGAACGTCCTCTACAACACGACGCTGTCCGACATGGAGACGTGCTACAAGCTCTTCGACCGCCAGGTGCTCGAGGGCATTACCATCACCTCGAACCGCTTCGACTTCGAGCCGGAGATCACGGCCAAGGTGCTGCGCCGGGGTCATCGCATCTACGAGGTCCCTATCTCCTATAGCGGCCGGGAGTTCCACGAGGGGAAGAAGATCACGTGGCGCGACGGGATCAGGGCGCTGACCACGCTCGTGCGCGAGCGGTTCCGGAAGCCAGGTTGATGCTGAGCGCGGTCGTCGTCAACCACAACGCGCGCGACTACCTTCTCGGCTGCGTGCGCAGCCTGCGCGCCGACGGCATCGAGGAGATCGTGGTTGCCGACAACGACTCGCACGACGGGTCCGCGGACGCCCTGCGTGCTGTCGACGCCGACGTCCGGATCCTGTCCACCGGCGCGAACCTCGGCTTTGGCGCCGCCGCCAACCGCGCGTTCGCGCTCACGACGGGCGAGTTCGTCGCCATCATGAACCCCGACCTCGTCGTGGAGCCCGGCACGATCAAGACACTGGTCGACGCGCTCGAGCACGACCCCGCCCTGGCCGTCGTGGGGCCGCGGATCGAGAACGCCGACGGCTCGTGGTACCCCTCGGCGCGGACCTTCCCGGCGCTCGGCGACGCCCTCGGCCACGCCTTCCTGCAGTTCGTGGTCCCGGGGAATCGCTTCAGCCGCCGGTACAAGATGCTCGACTGGGACCACGCCGTCGCCCGCAGGGTCGACTGGGTGGCGGGCACGTTCATGGTCGTGCGGCGCGACGCCTTCGCCGCGGCCGGCGGCTTCGACGAGGCCTACTTCATGTACGTCGAGGACGTCGACCTCTGCTGGCGGCTCCGACGGCGCGGGTGGCACGTCGGGTACGAGCCGGCGGCGCGCGTGATGCACGTGATCGGCGTGTCGAGCGAACTGGCGCCGTACCGCATGATCGTCGCCCACCACCGTTCGTTGTTCCGCTTCGGGGTCAAGACATATTCGGGCCCGCGCCGAGCGCTGCTCCCACTCGTCGCGCTCGGCCTGGCCGCCCGAGCCGCGCTCGCCTGCATCCAGCGCGCCCTCCGCAAACGACCCCCAGCCGCTCCTTAGCTTCGGGCGGGCTCCGGTAGGGTGGCGGCCCGATGGGAAAGGCGTCGTCCACGAAGAAGGTCGCGCGCGCCGCCCGCACGGGCGGCGGGCGTACGGCGCGCGGCACCGGGGGATCACTGGTGTGGCCGGCGCTGATCGGTGTCGTGGTGGTGGTCGGCGTGATCCTCATCGGCATCTCGCGCAGCGAGATCAGCGGCGCCTCCACGCCGCCGCGCATCGGCAAGGACCACTGGCACGCGGCGATCGGCTTCTACGCCTGCGACCACTACCTCCCGAACGAGGCCCAGTTCGAGAACAGCGAGGGCCTGCACACCCACGGTGACGGGCTCATCCACCTCCACCCGTTCTCGTCCGCGGTCGCGGGCAAGAACGCCACGCTCGGCAAGTACTTCGAGCTCGCCGGCATCAAGTACTCGTCGACCGAGGCGGTCTTCGGCAACACGACGCTGCGGGACGGCGCCAAGTGCGGGTCGAAGAAGGGCGTGCTCCAGACGCTGCTCAACGGCAAGGTGGTGGCCGACCCCAACAGCCTTCCGCTGAAGCAGGGGCAGGTGATCGTGGTCGCCCTGGCGCCGAAGGGCGCGACCATCCCGCCGCCTCCGTCCGCGGCCACGCTCCAGACGCCGAGCGACCTCCAGCCCTCGTCGAGCTCGACCGTGCCACTGCAGAGCCCGACGTCGGCGCCGTCCTCCACGCCGTCCTCGTCTCCGCCCTCTTCCTCTCCGCCCTCCTCGTCGGCACCGACGTCGGCGCCCCCGTCCTCGCCGACGAGCTCCAAGGGTTGATAGCGGTCGTCCTGGTGGGCGGCGAGGGCACGCGCCTTCGCCCCCTCACGCTGACGACCCCCAAGCAGCTGCTCCCGATCGCCGAGGTGACGATGATCGAGCGCGTGCTCGGGCATCTCGCAGGGCACGGCGTCGAGAAGGCGGTGCTGTCGATGGGGTACCGGCCCGACGCGTTTCTCGCCGCCTTTCCCGGCGACCGGTGTGCGGGCGTGGCCCTCACCTACGCCGTGGAGCCCGAGCCTCTCGACACCGCGGGGGCCATCGCCTTCGCCGCCCGTCATGCCTCTGTCGCCGACACCTTCCTCGCGGTCAACGGCGACGTCCTCACCGATCTCGACGTGGGGTCACTCGTCGAGTTCCATCGCCAGCGCGCGGCAACCGCGACGATCCATCTCACCCCTGTCGAGGACCCCTCGGCCTACGGCGTCGTGCTGACCGCCGCCGACGGGCGCGTGGTCACCTTCATCGAGAAGCCGGCGGCTGGAGAGGCGGCGACCAACCTGGTCAACGCAGGCACCTACGTGCTCGAGCCGTCGGTCGTCGACCGCATCCCTGCCGGGCACCGGGTCTCCATCGAGCGCGACACCTTCCCCGCCCTCGTTGCCGAAGCGAAGGTGTTCGCCATGGCCTCCGCCGGCTACTGGCTCGACGCCGGCACCCCTGCCACCTACCTGCGGGCCAACCTCGACGCCATCCGCAGAGCGACGCCGCCCGCTCCCGGCGCCCGGCGAGGCGACAGCGGCGTCTGGACCGTGGGCCGTCCGGTGATCGACGGCGACCTCATCGCGCCGGCGCTCGTGGGTGACGCCGCTTTCGTTGCCGGCGAGGCGCGCGTGGAGGACGCGGTCGTCGGCGCGGGAGCGCGCGTGCTCGCCGGCGCTCGCGTGACGCGTTCGGTCCTGCTCCCCGGGGCCGTGGTGGGCGCCCGGGCGACGGTGACGGGCGCGGTCGTCGGCGAGGGGGCGGCCGTGGCCGAGTCGACGACGGTGGCGGAGGGCTGTCTCGTCGCCGGCGGGAGCCGCGTCGAGTGAAGACGCTCGTCACGGGCGGCGCCGGCTTCATCGGCTCGACGCTCGTCGATCGCCTGCTCGCCGAGGGCCACACGGTCGACGCCATCGACGACCTGTCGACGGGCTCGCTGGGCAATCTCGCCGACGCCCGGGCGCAGAGCCAGCGGCGCTTCACGTTCCACCGCTTCGACATCCGTGGGCCCGACGTCGTCGACCTGATCGCCCACCGTCGCCCAGAGGTCATCTTCCACCTGGCGGCGCAGGCCGACGTGCGCCTCTCGGTCGCGCGACCGACGTTCGACGCCGAGGTCAACGTCCTGGGCTCGCTCCACGTGCTCGAGGGGGCCCGCGCCGCGGGCACGGCCAAGGTCGTGTTCGCGTCGAGCGGCGGGACGATCTACGGCGAGCCCGAGCATCTCCCGATCCGCGAGTCGCACCCGCAGCGTCCTCTCTCGCCGTACGGCGTCGCCAAGAAGGCAGTCGGCGACTACCTCGTGGCCTACCGAGAGCTGCACCAGCTCGAGTTCACGTCGCTCGCCCTCGCCAACGTCTACGGGCCGCGACAGGATCCCAACGGCGAGGCCGGCGTGGTCGCGATCTTCGCCGCCCGGCTGCTGGCCGGGCTCTCGTGCACCGTCTTCGGTGACGGCCGCCAAACGCGCGACTTCGTCTACGTCGACGATGTGGCCGACGCGTTTGCACGCGCCGCGACCCGGGGTGGCGGTCTGCTCCTCAACATCGGCACTGGCGTCGAGACCTCGGTGAACGAGCTGTACCGCGTGATGGCGTCGAGCGCGGGGGTGAGCGACCCGCCCGTGCGCGCGCCGGCGCGCGCCGGCGAGCTGTTGCGTTCGGTGCTCGACCCGGGCCGGGCGGGCATCCACCTGGGCTGGAAGCCCTGGACGACCGTCGAGGAGGGGACGGCCCAGGTCCTGCGCTGGTTCGCGTCGCAGAAGACGCGTTAGCGGAACAGGTCCTCGGCGGGCGGGCGCACGATCTCGGCGCGCACCGACGACTCGCGGAACCAGCCGTCGTCGACGCCGCGCACGATCGCCACGGGCACGCCCCCCGCCTTGCCCATGGCCAGCTCGGCCGCGCCGGCGAGCTGGTCCGCGATCGCCACCTCCGTCGCCTCGAGCACCCGGCCACCCGCGTCGCGGGTGCCGCGGAGGTCGACGATCGCGGCGATGCCCGCGCAGCCGATGGCCACGTCGGTCACGCCGCGGCGCCACGCCCGGCCGAACGAGTCCGACACGATGACGCCCGTGTCGACGCCGCCGCGGGCGCGGATGCCGTCCCGGATCCGGCGGGCGGACCGATCGGGGTCGAGGGGGAGCACCGCGGCCTGCCCGGGCGGCATGTTGGAGAGGTCGACACCGGCGTTGGCGCAGACGAACCCGTGGCGGGTCTCGCTGATGATCAGCTCGTCGCGTCGGCGCAGGACTCGCACCGACTCTCGCTCGACGAGCTCGCGCCGGGCGTCCTCGTCGTCTCCCGTCAGCTCTTCGACCCGACCCTCGGCCTTCGACACGATCTTCTGGGTCACGACCACGACGTCGTGATGGCGCAGGTCGGCCCGTTCGCACACGAGCGCGGCGATCTCGTCGCCGGGCCGGATCTCGGGCATGCCCCCGACCGCCACGATCTCGATCACGGTGTCACGCAGTCGAGCACGGTCTTGGCGAGGGCGGCGGCGGCCGCCGGATCGTGCATGACGGCCGGCGCGACCACGCAGCGCATGCCGGCATCCTCGATGGCACCGGCCAGCCTGGCGTCGGCCTCGTCGATCACGAGGGTCGCGGCGAGGGACGCGTACAGCCGGGCGACGCCGACCACCGAGGTTTCGTGGCCCAGCTCGGTGAGCAGCCGGTCGGCCGGGCCCTTCAAGGCCACGCCGCCGACGATGGGGGAGACGGCCACGGTGTGGGACCGTCGGGCCTCGACCGCGTCGCGCAGGCCGGGCAGTGCGAGTAGCGGTGCGATCGAGAGCAGCGGGTTCGATGGGCACACCACGACGACGTCGGCGGTGCCGAGCGCGTCGACGACACCGGGTGCCGGCCGCGCCTGCTCCGCGCCGGCGAAGCGGATGCGCTCGACCGCGACCGAGTGACGCCGGCGCACAAAGTAGTCCTGGAAGCCGATCTCGGTCCCTTCGACGGTCACCCGCGTCTCGACGCGGTCGTCGGTCATCGGCAGCAGCCGCACCTCGAGGCCCCAGCCGCGGGCGATCTCGGCGGTCACCGACGAGAGCGGCGCGCCCGCCGCCAGGCGCGTGGTTCGGTACAGATGGGTGGCCAGGTCACGGTCGCCGAGGCGGAACCACGTCTCGACGCCGAAGCGCTCGAGCGCGTCCATCACCGTCCAGGTCTCGCCCGCGAGGCCCCAGCCGGTCTCGTCGTTCACCGCCTCGGCGAGGGTGTAGGTGACCGTGTCGAGGTCGGGGCTCACGTGCAGCCCGTGGAGCACGACGTCGTCGCCCGTGTTGACCACCGCGGTGACGTCGGCCGGCGCCACCACGCGGACGAGTCCTCGCAGGAGCCTGGCCGCGCCGACACCACCGGCCAGGGCGACGATCACGCGCGAGCAGCGTACCGGTGGAACCCGGCGTGCACCGCGGCCGCGACGACACACGACGCCCACGCTGCGCCCACGACCGCCAGCCACCGCCCCGGCGAGGGCACCGCGCTGACCGAGACGGCGCGGGCCAGGAGCAGGTGCGTGTCCCTCGTGCCGTAGAAGCCGTGCGCGGCCCGTACGAACGACGCCAGCCCGAGCGTGGCGGCCACCACCGTCGCTGTCGAGAGCACGAACCCGGCCGGTACGCGGCGCGGGCGGCGCACGCGGCGAGCGCGGCGAGCGATTGTGCCCGCGGCGCCGACCGCGCCGACGGCGAGCACGGGCAGCGACGGGTAGAGGTAACGGCCGAGCAGCCCGCGGACCTCGCCGTTGGTGCGGTACACGGTGAACGACGCGTGCAGCGCGCCCGCCGCCAGTGCCATCGGGAAGAGTGCGAGGAGCGCCAGTCGGACGTCAACGGGCGACGGACGCCCCCACCGTCGCGCCGCCAGCCAGCTCGCGAGCATCAGGACGACCGCGACGTCGAGGCCGATTCGCCACGGGCGCGGCACCTCCACCGCGCTCTGCCCGTAGAGACCCCAGAAGCGGCCGACCAGGTCGACGAGATGGTGGACGGTGTAGGACACGCGGCCGGTGTGGTTCCACGGTCCCGGCCGCACCCGCTGGAGGATCTCCGATCCGGGCTGGCTGAAGGCGTGGAACCGCACGAGGTCGCGGATCCACCACGCGCTGCCGATCAGCGTCGGGCCGGCGAAGGCGGCCAGGGCCCGCGGCCGCCGACTTGGGCCCGCCCGTGGAGGCGGGACGGGGGCGTGGGCGAGGGCGCGCGCCACGACGATCGCGACCAGCGCGGCGACGGCGGCGACGGCGACGAACTCCGACTTGACGAGGAGGCCGGCGCCGGTGGCGACTCCCAGAACGAGCGCGTTCTCGACGCTCGGCTCTCGCAGCGCGGCCGCGGCCGCCGCGATCGCGCCCGCGGCGAGAACGAGGGTGAGCGCGTCGTTGTTGACGGCGGCGGCGTTGGCCGCGAGCGGAGCGAAACAGGCGACGAGGGTGGCCGCGGCGAGGGGCCGGCCGGTGGTGCCGGGCCAGACGCGCCGGCCGGTGAGGTACGTGAGCGGTACCACGGGTGCGACCAGGAGGACGCCGAGCAGGCGGAGCCCGAGCACCTCGGACGGGAACGAGAGCCGCCCGAGGGCCCGATCGGCCACCCCCGCGAGCTCGTAGTACGTCGGCGGGTGCACGTAGTGGTAGTTCTGGCACGAGGTCCACGTGCTCGTGTGGCAGCCGGTGGCGTCGGCGTCCGCGTGGGGAAAGCCCTCGAAGCGCGGATAGGCAGGCCGCGGCCGCGGCGTCGCGGGCCAGGGGATCGGCCCGCCCTGGGGCAGCCCGACGAGCTCGACGGCCTGTTCCACCCCGCTTCGGATCCGCAGCCGGGGACCCGCGATCGCCGTCGGGTGGTCGGCGTAGTGCCGCACGAGGTCCACGTGGGGGGGCTCGTCGGGGGCCTGGAACAGCGGCGCGCCGACCGCGAACGCGCCGCCGGCCAGCGCAAAGGCGGCCGTCAGCAGCCATACGTGGCGCGTCGGGGACACCGGTGGATTCTCCTCCATGAGTAGCTTCGGCAGCGTGCCAGAGGGCTCTCTCTCAGGCCCGCCTCCCCGGGCGGACTCTGTCTCCGGCCCGCCTCCCCGGGCGGGCCATGCTCGCGCTGTCGAGCAGGATTACGACCGCCGCACCGCGGAGTGGCGCGAGATCTACGCCGGCGCGACGTTCCACGATCACCTGATCCGCCGCCGGCTCGAGCTGACCCTCGATCTCGTCGACGGCGCACCGAGCGGCGCCGGTGGTGCGTCACTCGACGTCGGGTGCGGCGCGGGCCAGCTCGTGGTCGAGATGGCGCGCCGCGGGTACCGGGCCGCCGGCTGCGACATCTCGGCGGGCATGGTCGCCGAGACGCGCGGCCTGCTGGCCCGCGAGGGCCTGCCGGGCCGGGTGGAGCAGGCCGACGTGGAACGGCTCGCGTACCCCGACGGCGAGTTCGCGTGGGTCACCGCGCTCGGTGTGATCGAGTACCTGGCGTCTCCGCCGCGGGGCCTGCACGAGCTGGTCCGCGTGCTGGCTCGCGGTGGCCACCTCGTCGTCACCGCGCCGAACCCGATGCGTCTCGCCTACCTCGCCGACCCGATCGGCGTGGTGCGCGGCCGGCTCGCGCCTCCCGCCCATGGGTACCGCCGCCATTACTGGACGCGGGGACAACTGCGACGGGCAGTGGGCGCCGCCGGGCTGGAGGTCTTGGCGTTGCAGGGCCACGGCCTCGGGCCGTTCACGATCGCGGGCTACCGGTTGATGGGCGACACGCGGTCGATCGCGCTCGGCGAGCGCCTCGAGCGGCACCTTCCGGCGTCGCTCGTCAACCTTCTCGGCTCGAACCTGATCGCGCTGGCGCGGAAGCCCTGATGCGTCGCGCCAGTGTCGACGCCACCGCGAGCCAGACCAGCTCGATGACGAACTCGTAACCACGGAGCGCGACCGCGAGCGCGGCCGCGTTGCCCAGCCCGAACCGTGTGTGGAGCAGGGCCGCCATCACGCCCTCGCGCACGCCGAGCCCGCTCGGCGTCACCCCGACCATGCCGGCGATCTGGGCGAGGTTGTAACTCCCGGCGAGCAGCGCGACGGCGTGCCCGGTGTGGCCGAGCAGGGCGGCCGCGAACAGCACGAAGCCGATGCTTTTCACCACGGCGTTGCCGGCAAAGAGCAGCTCGGACTCGCGGAGCGGGCGCGTCCTCAGGCTGTGCGGGCCCAGCTTCGGCAGGCGCGGCACCAACCGACCTCCGACACGGAGCAGCGTGGGCAGCGCGACCAGCGGGACCGCGGCTCCAACGGCGAGTAGGACGCGCCACGGTGTCGGTACGACGGAGGACGGCAGGAGCACGCCGGCGGCCAGACCCGACCACGCGATCACCACGCCGAGCTCGACCAGCATCGTGGCCGCGGCGACCGATCGTGCCACGCCCTCGCGGGCGGCGAGCACGATCCGCGACGCGAACGCGGCAACGCCAGTCGGGATGTAGCGGCTGGCCTGGGACACGCACCAGATCCGGAGCGACGGCGCCACGCCGACGTCGGACCCGTAGGCCGCGAGCAACGCGCGCCAGCCCAGGGGAAGGAACAGCCCGCCGAGGAGGGTGAACGGCACGGCCCCGGCGAGCCACAGCGGGCGCAGGTGGAGGTCGACGTGGCGCAGCGAGTGGGCGTTGTGCACGCCGACGCGGACGAGGACGGCGACGACGACCAGGACGAACAGGACGCGCGCCGCATAACCCCAGCCGCTCGTCCGCTTGCCGACCCCCGGCGCCCGTGCCACCCCGGGAGTCTTGCCTGCCCGAGAGGTAGGGTCGGGTACCGGATTCCGGTTCGAGACAGGGGGACGCCAGTGGCGCTGGACGGGGTGGTCGACGAGCACTTCCTGATGCGGTACCGGACCTTGCTCGACGAGGAGGCGGCGGCCTTCGACGAGCTCGAGCATGCCTACGAGGACGGCGACCGCGGTCGTTTCGTCGTCGACCTCGAGACGTGGCAGGACGCAATCGGGCGCAAGCTCGCCTACCTCCGGCGCAAAGGACTCGAGCCCCAGGCGGTGCCGGCGCTGGGCTGAGGTGGACGCGCCGCGGGTCCTCGTCTGCACCCAGGGCTTCCCTCGGCACCCCGACGACCACCACGCCGTCTTCGTCCTCGACCACGCGCGTGCGCTCGCGGCCGCGGGTGTCGCGGTGCGTGTGCTGTGCCCCAGCGGGCCCGGCCTGCCCCAGAACGACCGGTTCGGCGACGTCGACGTGGTGCGCTTTCGCTACGCGCCCAGCGCGCTCGAGCGGCTGGCCTACACCGGGGCGATGCACCGGCGGGCGCGAGGCCCGCACGGCCTGCTCGTACCGGCCCTGCTCGCCGGCTTCCGCCGCGCAGCCATCCGCGAGGGACGGGGCGCCGACGTCTTGCACGCGCATTGGTGGGCTCCCTCCGGGCTGGTCGCCGTCAGCGCGGCGCGGCGGCTCGGGCTGCCGTGTGTCGTCCACGTCCACGGCACCGACGCCGCGATCGCGCGCGGGCCGCTGCGTCCGCTGGCGGGGGCGGTGCTCCGGCGCGCCACCACGGTCCTCGCGGCGTCGAACCAGCTCGCCGGCTGGGTGCGCGACATCGCCGGCGTCGATGCGGTCGTGGCTCCGATGCCGCTCGGCGCCGACCGCGTCCCGGCACCGACGCTGCCGCCCGCCGGCGGGCCCGTGCTGGCCGTCGGCCGGTTGGTGCCCGAGAAGGGGTTCGACGTGCTCGTGCGGGCGGCCGCGCGCGCGGCGGTGCCGGTGGTGATCGTCGGCGACGGCGATCGCCGCGACGCGCTCGAAGCGCTCGCCGTGTCCACCGGCGCCCGCGTCGAGTTCACCGGCGCGCTGGCACCGGCGGAGCTGGCGGCGCGTTACCGGCAGGCCCGCGCCGTGGCCGTGCCCAGCCGGCGCGAAGGGTTCGGGATCGTGGCCGCCGAGGCGGCGGCGGCGGGTCGCGCCGTGATCGCGTCGGCGGTCGGCGGGCTTCCCGACATCGTGCGCCCCGGCGTCAACGGCGTGCTCGTCCCGCCGGGCGACGTCGACGCGCTGGCGCGGGCGCTCGCCGACCTCGACCTCTCGCTGGGCGGCGGCGGGCCGGCGTCGGTCGCGTGGCTGGCCCCCGAGGTGATCGCCGCTCGCAACATCGAGGTGTACGAGCAGGCGCGCCTACGCTCCGGCCGGTGAGCGAGCCGAAGGCGAGCGAACCAGGAGACAGAGCCGAGTTCTCGCGGCCGCCATCGAAGATGGCGGCCAGTGAGCCCGGCAGGCGCACGCGCGTCCTGGTGGTCACCTACGACAAGATCGGGCCACGGATGGCGGGCCCCGCAATCCGCTCCTACGAGCTGGCGCGTGCGCTCGCTCGCGAGCACGACGTCCTCCTCGCCTGCCGCCACGAGCCGGAGCGTGACGGCGACGGCTTCGAGGTGCGCGGCTATCTCAAGGACGAGGCCGTGCTGCGCAAGATGGTCGAGTGGTGCGACGTCGTGATCGCCTTCGGCTTCCTGCTCCTCGAGTGCCCCGACATCGTCGAGCTGGGCAAGGTGGTCATCGCCGACGTCTACGACCCCTTCACCCTCGAGGTGCTCGTGCAGCGTCGCGACGACCCGCTCGCGATCCAGTTGCGCGAGCACCGCGGCGCGCTGGCGGCGATGAACGAGCAGCTCCAGCTCGCCGACTACTTCCTCGTGGCTTCGGATCGCCAGCGCGATCTCGTCTTCGGGATGCTGGCGGCGCTCAACCGGCTGAACCCGCACACCTATCAGGACGATCCGGCCTTCGAGCGGCTCATCACCGTGGTGCCGTTCGGTCTCCCCTCGGAACCGCCCGCCGCCGCGGCGCCGGTGCTGCGGGGCGTGCACCCCGGCTTCGGGCCGGACGACCTCGTGCTGCTCTGGGCCGGCGGCATCTACGAGTGGTTCGACCCGCTCTCGCTCATCGAAGGCATAGCCGCACTCGACGCGCCCGACGTCAAGGTGCTGTTCATGGGGATGGACCACCCCAATCCCGAGGTGCCCGAGATGCACATGGGCGCTCGGGCCGTCGATCTCGCCGAGCGTCTCGGGGTCAGGGACCGCTCGGTCTTCTTCAACGAGGGTTGGGTACCCTACGACGACCGCGTGTCCTTCCTGCTCGAGGCCGACGTCGGCGTGTCGACCCACTACCGGCATGCCGAAACCATGTATGCCTTCCGCACCCGGATGCTCGACTACATCTGGGCCGGCCTCCCCATCCTCTGCACGGAGGGCGACACCCTGGCCGAGCTGGTCGAGGGCCGCGACCTCGGTGAGGTCGTGCCCGCCGAGGACCCGAGCGCGATCGCGCGCGCCGTCGAACGGCTTCTCGACCGCAGCCGGCGCGACGTCTGCGCCGCCCATCTGGCCGAGCTCGCCGGCGAGCTGACGTGGGAGACGGTGGCGGCGCCGGTGGTCGAGTTCTGCCGCCACCCGCGGCACGCCGCCGACCGCGAGGGCGGCGCCATCCCGCGTACGCCGGTCGAGAGCCAGCTCCACCACCTCTACGACGAGGCCCACGAGGAGATCCATCGTCTGCGGCGGGAGCGCGAGGGGCTGCTGCGGGAGATCGACGTGCTGAGCGCGTTCCGCGAGCGGGTGCAGGGCTCCCTGCCGTACCGCACGTTCCAGCGCATCCGCGGCGGCTGAGCCACCAGGGCCTACTGCGCGGCTTCGATCCCCCGGACGAACTCGTGGATGTAATCGGGCTCACCCTCGAGCAGCGGGAGCAGCCGCGACGAGATGAAGCCTGGTTCGAACCGCAGCCGGACGGTGTCGAGCGCGTGCGCCATGTCGCCGACCGCGAGCCAGCGGGCGTCGCCCGTGACCATGGCCTTGCGCTTGTACATGGCGGTGAGGTTCTGAAGGGTGCGCTGGGGTGAGTAGGTGGCCGGCTCGAAGAACACGCCTTCGCCGTGCGAGAAACGGACGATCTCCACGTCGCTGAGCACCCGGCGCCGCATCACCGCTCGGCGCTTGGCGAGCGTGTCGGGCAGCCGGGCGATCGCTTCGGCGACGATGCGGATCGTGGCGACGGGGTAGCGGCCGCGCAGGAGGTTACGGAGATGAGCCGCCATCCGGATGGCCCAGATGCGCAGGGCCCGGCGTCCGGAGAAGTTCTTAAGCACGGTCGCCAGCAGATTGCGCTCGATGTGCCGGTACTTGAACGAGTAGTCGAGGTTGCGGCTGGCCGCCGAGTGCACGTGGTACACGCGCGCGTCGGGCGCGGTGACGAAGTGGTAGCCGAACAGGTTGGCACGCCAGTTCCAGTCGACGTCCTCGTAGTACATGAAGTAGCTGTCGTCGAGCGAGCCGACGTGGGCGTCGTCGAATGCTTCGCGGCGGAACAGGCCGGCGGCGAAGCAGGGCCCGAAGGTGCGCTCGACTCGGTCGTACTGCCCGACGTCGAGCTGGCCGATGCCGATGTTGAAGGCAGACCCGCCCGAGTCGACGGCGTTGCCGATGGCGTCGATGAGATGACGGTCGGCCAGGAACAGCAGTTTCGGCACGATGGCGAGGCACTCGGCGGGCTGCCCGCGCAGCACCTCGGCACACGCGCTGAGCGCGTGTGAGTCGACCTCGGTGTCGTTGTTGAGCACGAACACCCAGTCGCCCCGGCACTCGGCGAGACCCCGGTTGATGCCGCTCGCGAAACCCCAGTTGCGACCGAGGTCGGCGACGCGGGCCCGCTCGAACTCGGCGGCCACGGCGCGCGCCGAGTCGTGGTGCTCGCTGGACCCGTTCTCGGCCACCACGATCTCCAGCAGGTCGGGGTAGTCGGACGCGTCCACGGAGGCCACGCACGCTTTGAGCGAGTCGACGGGCGCGTTGTAGTTGAGGATCAGCACGGATATGCGCTCGGGCACGGACCTCGACGGTAGCCTTCCCGGCAATGGCCGATGCAGTCGAGCTCCACTCCCTTCCGCCCATCGCGCTCGCCGATGTGCTGGTGCTCAGCGTGGTCCTGCCGACGTTCAACGAGGCCGGCCACGTGATCGAGGAGCTCGATCGCATCGACGAGTCACTCGTGGCCGCCGGCGTCCCGCATGAGATCCTGGTCGTCGACGACTGCTCCACCGACGGAACGGCGGAGAAGGTCGAGGCCTGGGGCCGGGCCCGCCTGATCAGGCTCGAGCGCAACCGGGGCACCGGCACGGCCCGGAAGATCGGCACGCGCGCCGCCCGCGGCCGCTACGTGGCGTGGACCGACGTCGACCTCAGCTACCCCAACGAGCGCTTCCCCGAGTTCGTTGCCGAGCTGGAGCGCAGTGGTGCCGACCAGGTTGTCGGCGCCCGCACTCGCGAAGAAGGCACGGTCAAGCTCCTGCGCTCGCCCACCAAGTGGTTCATCCGCAAGCTGGCGTCGTATCTCGTGCGCCAGCCGATTCCCGATCTCAACTCCGGGATGCGCGTGTTCCGTCGCGACGTGGCGGCGCGCTATCTCGACCTGCTGCCGCCGGGCTTTTCCTGCGTGAGCACGCTCTCGCTGTCGTTCCTGGCCAACGAGCACCCCGTGCACTACATCGACATCGAGTACCGGGCACGCGCCGGGCGTTCGAAGTTCCACCCGCTCAAGGACACCTACCTCTACGTGCTGCAGGTGCTGCGGATGATCACCTACTTCGAGCCGCTGCGGATCTTCGGCCCGCTGGCGCTCGCGCTGCTGGGACTGTCGACGGCGAAGCTGGGCTACGACCTGATCGCCCACCCGTTCCGCGTCGCGGGCATCACCCTGCTCCTCTACATCGCCGCCTTCAACACGCTCGCGCTCGGCCTGCTCGCCGACCTTTCGAGCAAGGGCCTGATGTCGCGCCGCGCGCGCGACGACCTGCCCTAGTAGGGGTGCCGCCGCGCCCGGAGGTCGTCGAGTTCTCCCGCGACAGCCCGGCGGCCGTCGTGGCCCACATGGTTGAAATGTCGGGCGGCCGCAACGGATGGATCAACCTGGAGCCCGAAGTGCACGAGGAAGACGACGCGCCTGAATCCGGCGGGCTCTTCGGGTTCCTCTCGTCGCAGGGCCCGCCGGTGCCGCTCTGCACCTGGTCGCCCTCGGACCGCCGCGTCTCGATCGGCGTGCAGCACCCCGCCGGGCCGAGGGCCGCGGGCCGGCTGGCTGAGCTGGGTCACCCCGTGCCGGCCGGTTGGTACGTGTCACAGGACCATCCCAGACGTGGCCTGGTGGTCGAGGTGCCGGCGGACGAGCCCCCCGAGCGCGTGCTCGACTGGTTGCTGGCGGCGGGTGAGCTCCTCTCTCGTGTGCCCGTCACCGGCCGCTGGCATGCGGCCGTCTTCGTGACGGGCCGCTAGAGGGGCAGAATCCCGAGGTGACCGAGCTGCTCTATCTGCGCGACGCGTACCAGCGCGAGTTCACCGCACGCGTGGTCGACGTGCGCGGCGACGCAGTGACCCTCGACCGCACGTTCTTCTACCCGACGGGCGGCGGTCAGCCGCACGACACGGGCACGCTCGGCGCCGCCCGCGTCGTCGACGTGACCAAACAGGATGACGACGCGTGGCACACGCTCGAGGGTCCGCGGCCGGCCGTCGGCGACGAGGTCGTGGGCGAGATCGACTGGGACCGTCGCCACGCGCTCATGCGGACCCACACCGCCCTGCACGTGCTGTGCGGCGTGATCTGGAACGCGTGGGGCGTGCCCGTGACGGGTGGGAACATGGAGCCGCTGTCGGCTCGGATGGACTTCGAGCTCGACCCGACGCCGGAGGGCTTCGGACCGCGTGTCGAGGCGCTGGTCAACGCCGAGCTGGCCGCCGCCCGGGCCATCGAAGTGTCATTCCTGCCCCGGGACGTGGCCTTGGCCGACGAGGCGCTCATCCGCACGAAGGTCAACCTGATTCCCGCGTCGGTGAGCGAGATCCGCGTCGTCGACATCGTCGGGCTCGACAAGCAGGCCGACGGCGGAACCCACGTGCGCAGCACCGACGAAGTCGGTCGGGTGCGCGTCGTGAAGACCGAGTCGAAGGGCAAGGGCAACAAACGCATCCGGATCGAGGTCGTTCCCGCCGGCCCGTGACGCAGCCTCCTAGGCCACCCCGCGGCCGTTGAGCGTCTCGTCGATCAGCTGGTCGTAACGCGCCACCGCGTCAGACCAGCGAAAGCCGGCCGCCCATTCGCGGGCGCGGGCCGACATGGCCTGGCGGCGGCCGTCGTCACGCACGAGCTCACGGATGGCGTCGGCAAACCCGCGTGACGACTCGACGAGCACCCCGGTGTTGCCGTCGTCGACCACCTCGGCGTGGGCACCGGCTCGGAACGCGACGGCGGGGGCGCCGGCCCGCTGAGCCTCGACCACGTTGAGGTTGAAGCCCTCCCAACGCGAGGCGGTCACGAAGAGGTCGGCGGCGCCCAGCAGGGCGGGCATGTCGTCGACCGGGACGTTCACGAACGGGATGGCGCCGCCGCCGCGCACCCACGCCGCGTCCTCGTCGGTGCCGAAACCGGCCATGACCAGGCGAGCTCGCGGCAGGTCGCCGTGCAGCGTCGCGAACGTCGCGAGCAACTCGGCCGTGCCCTTGTAGGGCTGCTGCGAAGGGTTGAGCCGTCCGAGGTACAGCAACATGACCTCGCCGTCGCCGACGCCGAGCTTGCGGCGGAGGGCGTGCGCCTGCTCGTCGGACGCGAGCACGTAGTGATCCGCACCGTTGTGGATGGCGACGGTGCGCGGCCTGAGCGATGCCGGCAGCTGCCCGCGCAGCCACTCCGACACCGTGACGATGCGGCGGGCGCCGCGGAAGAACCAGCGTTGCTGAACCGCTTCGACGTAGGCGAAGTTGGCGCGGATCCACAGCGGGAAGCCGCGCGTGTCGACGACGCCGTGATCGACGGCGACGGCGCGGCCACCGAGCTGGGGGATGAGAGAGAAGAACGGCTGTGTCTCCACGAAGAACACGTCGTGCGGCTTGGACGCGAGTCCCGCGATCCGTGCCCGGCGGCGGGCCTCGAGGTCGTACAGGGGCGCGTAGCGCATGGCCGGCACGCCGAGTCGCTCGAGCCGGTAGGGGCGGTGACCGTAGGTGCCATCCTCGTACGAGGCGTACACGGTGACGCCGTGGCCGCGTTCGACCAGGCCTGCGGCCACCTGGTCGACGACCAGGTCGACGCCGAATCCGAGCCGCATGCGCTCGGTGAGGAAGGCGATGTCCGCCATCGAGGGCCGCAGGCTACCGGTGAGGTCGCGCCGGCGACGATGGCCCGCCCGTGGAGGAACACGGTGGCGTCCTGAGCGGCGTCGGTGCTCACCGCCAGCGGTCCGCCGAGGAGCGTCAGCCGGCCGACGGCCAGCCGGTGCAGGCCGAGCCAGGTATGGGCGTCGGGACCGACGCCGGTCGAGGGCCCGAGCAGGGTCACCGCGCCGAGCGTGCCGCCGGCGAGCGCGTCGGCGAGATGGTCGTCGTCGCCCGACGCGAGGGCAACGCGCCGCAAGCCGGGCCCCGCCGCGTCGAGCAGGGGGGTGAACCGGTCGGCGAGGGCGGTTGCCGTCTGCCAGCGGGTGGCGGCGGCGACGCGTGTCGGTGACGGGAGCTGCTGGAGGACGCCGTCACTTACCGCGTCGGGACCGCCCGCGACGATGACATGGGTGGTGCCGAGCGTGCTCAACGCGGACTGGGTGGGCGCGGGCACGCCCCCGGCCTGCACCAGCAGCACCGGCCGGCCCAGCGCGGCGGCCGGGCCCGCGGCCGCGAGGGCGTCGACGAGATGGCCGGGCTCGCCCGACGCGACGACGCAGTCGGGCCGGCTGCCGCCGAGGGCGCGCGCCACCCTGGCCGCGGTGTCATAGCGATCGGCACCCGCGAGCCGAGTCACGGTGAGGCCCAGCTGGCGCAGCCGCACCACGACCGCATCAGGCACGGCATCGACGCCGCCGAGCACGACCGCGTCGCTCGCCTGGAGCCGCTGGATCTCCGCCTCGGTCTCGTCGGACAGGCGGTCGGCCCCGGTCAGCAACAGCGCAGCACCCCGAACGGCTGCGAGGGGCGCGGCCACAAGCGAGTCGACGAGATGCGCATCCGCGCCGTTGGCAACCAGGACCGTCTGGGTCTTGCCCGGGTGGGCTTCGCGGGAGATCGCGGCCGCCGTGCCGGTTCGGTCGGTGCCCGCCAACCGCACGACCGGAACGTCGACGAAGTCGCTCGGCAGCCCGAGTCGCGAGCGGAACACGGGGGCGGAGAGCGTCGCCGTCCCCGCGGTGCCGAACACGGTGATCGCCGAGGGCCGTCCGGCATCGGTGCGGGTCTGCACGGCGTAGCCGCTGACGTCCCCGACGCCCGCGGCCAGCAGCGCGCCAGCGACGTCGGGCCGGTACGACTGCGTCCAGTCGGCGTCGGCGTCGGGACGGTAGAAGGGGTCGGCGCGCTGGGTCAGGTAGGCGACCGGTGAGGGGAAGCCGAACTCGACGCGAGGGTCGGCCGTGATCGGTCCAGCGTTCGCCGAGTAGGCGGCGAGGACGGCGCCCTCGGTGCCGTAGGTGCGGATGTCGCCGGCCGTCGCCTGCGCCGCCGCCCGCAGGTTGGGCCGCTCCGCGTCGAAGCCGAGGTAGAGCTGCGTGGCGCCCGGGTAGCCGGGTGGGAGGAAGCCGCTCGACGACGAGATGTCGAAGCCGTCCACCTTGAACCGGCTTCCCTCGACCTTGTCCTCGGCGTACGTGCGGGCGGTGACGGCGAGCGCGGCCTGTGCCTCGGCCGGCAGGCTGTCGGGCGCCTCGGCGATCCCCCACACGTAGGCCTCGAGGTTGACGCGGTTCACCACCCAGAGCCGGTCGTCGGTGGGGTCGGCGGTGGCATGGTCGCTCCAGTGCACGACGACGAAGTCGCGGTACCTGTCGTCGCACGGCGACGACAGGTCGAGCACGCGTACGAGGTCGTTGGCGGGATCGGACACCTGGACGTCGTTGGCGGTCTGCCAGCGCTGCACGACCTGGCCGTCGGCGGTGCGCTGCTCGACCACGTTGGTGCCGCTCGAGTGGGTGACGGCCACGTACTGGTCGGCCGGCACGTGCGCGTTCACGTCGGCGCCGGCCGTCACGTCGACCGGCGACCACGGCGGTGGCGTACAGGGGTCGCCGCCCCCTCCCGCCAGCCGCACCCACCCACCGTCGCCGCCGGAGGTGGCCAGCAGGCCCACGCGGATGCTGGCGTCGGCCGGCAGGCTCTGGTCGGTGGTGCCGGGGAGGTAGAAGTCCAGCATCTGGGGCCAGGTCTGGCCCGCGGCCGCGCGGTTGGCGAACCCGGCGATCGATGCGCCGACCCCGTGGCCCTTGCCGTGACCCGTCACCACCAGCTGGTCGGGCGCGGGGGCCGCAGCCGTCGCCGTGGCGGCCGGAACGGGCGCGACGCCGAGAGGGGCGAGCACGCCGGAGAGCAGGACCGCGGTCGCGACGAAGGGGCGCATCCGCCCCCATCGTCCCAGAAGCGCTTCTAATGGTGAGCGTCGAGTCCGCCGATGTTCCCGTGACCGACGAACCAGACAATTCCGGAGGCCGCAGACTCCTTGCGTCGAGCACTCGTAGCCGTTCTCGGAGCGCTGGCGCTCGTGGCCGCCCTCGCCCCGCCCGTGGCGGCCGACTACGGCGACCCGAGCCGGCAGGGGCCGCTCCAACCGATGACGTTCCCGGTCGTCGGGCCCGTCTCCTATACCGACACGTTCGGCGCCCCGCGTGCGGGCGGCCGCACCCACCAGGGCCAGGACCTGATGGGCACCAAGATGGAACCGGAGGTTGCGGCGGCCGACGGCGTGGTCTCGTTCATCACCCTGCCCGAGGCGTCGTGGGGCTACAGCCTGACGATCACGGGCGACGACGGCTGGTCGTACCACTACCTGCACATCAACAACGACACGCCCGGCACCGACGACGGGCGGGCGCCGATGCAGTACGTGTTCGCGCCCGGGATCGCGAAGGGCTTGCGGGTCACCGCGGGCCAGCTCGTCGCCTACATGGGCGACAGCGGTGACGCCGAGACCACCGCACCCCACCTGCACTTCGAGCTGCACGATCCGTCGGACACGCCCGTGAACGCCTTCGCGTCGCTCAACGCCGCGCCGCGGATCGACACCCCGCTGGCACCACCAGCGCCGTTCCCGCGGCTGGCAGGGCCCGATCGCGTGGCGACCGCCGTCGAGGCGTCGCGGGCCGGCTGGCCGGACGGCGCCGACCACGTGGTCCTCGCCGCCGGCGACCGGTACGCGGAGGCGCTTCCGGCCTCGGTGCTGGCGGCCAAGCAGAGCGGCCCGCTCCTGCTCACCACGGGCCCGACCCTGGTCGACGCGGTTCGCCAGGAGCTGACGCGGTTGCACGCGACCCAGGCCACCGTGATCGGGTCGGTGCCGACCTCCGTCGACGCCGACCTCCGTTCGACGGGCATCGGGGTCACGCGTGTCGGCACCGCCAACGCGCCGGTCACCACGGCCGCAGCGGTGGCCAGGCTGGTCGGTGCACCTGACCACGTCGCCGTCCTGGTCAACCAGGCCCGGTTCCCCGACGGCGTGTCGGCCGCCGGCCTCGCCGCGGGACGAGGCTGGCCGATCCTGCTGTCGAACACGACGGCCGTGCCGCAGGGCACGGTCGACACGTGGCGCGGCCTCGGCGTGACCACGACCTATCTGGTGGGTGGCACGGTCGTGCTGAGCGACGGTGTCGCCGGGCTGGCGCCGGGTCGGATCCGCCTGTCCGGTCCCGACCGCTACGCCACGTCGGTGGCCGTGGCCCGCGAGAGCCTCCGGCTCGGAGGCCGGTCAGGCGACGAGACCGAGCTCGCGACGGGATCCGCGTACCCCGACGCGCTGGCGGCCGGCGCGTACGCCGCCCACACCGGCGGCATCGTCGTGCTCGTGGACGGGAGCGGGCACTTCTCCGACGGCGCCAGCCGCGACTTCCTGTCGGTCATGGGCACCGAGACGTCCGCCGTCGACGTGAAGGCGGTGCTCGGCGGCACCCAGGCGGTGAGCGAGACCGCCTACTGGATGCTCGCGGCCATGCTCGGCCGGAGCGGCGCCCCCTCCTCGTAGCATCCGTCATCATGCGGGTGACGGTCGTGGTGATCGCGTGGAACCCGGGCGCCCGCATCGACGCGTGCCTCGACGCCCTCCACGCGCAGGATCACGTCGACGTCGAGACGATCGTCGTCGACAACGCGTCCGGTGACGGCACCGCGGCGCGGGTCGCCGAGCGGCACCCGTGGGCGAAGCTCGTCGCCAACCCGACGAACCGCGGGTTTGCCGGCGCCGCCAACCAAGGGTTCGAGCTCGGGAGCGGCGAGGCCGTGATGACCCTCAACCCCGACGTCGTGCTTCGTCCGGACTTCGTGCGCGAGCTCGTCGGCGCGCTCGCCGTTGCCGGCGACGTGGGGTCCGCCGGCGGCCTGCTCGTGCGGCCGGACGGCTCGGTCGACTCGGCCGGCCACCGCATCTTCCACCCGCGCCTGTTTCGCAACCGTGGTGAGGGAGCGTCGCCGGAGGTGTACCGCGAGCCGGCGTGGGTGTTCGGCACCACCGGTGCCGCGGGGTTGTACCGCCGGGTCGCCCTCGAGGACGCCGCCGCCCACGATCCCGCCGGGCTGCCCTGGGACGAGGGCTGCTTCGCGTTCTGGGAGGACGTCGACCTCGACTGGCGGCTCGCCCGTCTCGGCTGGCGCTGCCGCTACCACCCGGCGGCCATCGCCACCCACGAGCGGGGGGTGGCTCGGCGTGCCGCCGGCGCGTTCGTCGAGGAGCTCAACTGGCGCAACCGCTTCCGCGTCGTGTGGCGCAACGACGCGCCAGCGCGTTTCGCCGCCCATCTGCCGGGCTTCCTCGTGACCACGGCGCTGAAGGCGGCCGACCTCGCGGTGACCCACCCGCGTGCCCTCGTGCGGGGGACCGCGGGTTTGCGCCTCGGCCGCCGTCCGAGTGGGCGCGGCGTCCGCGTCGAGACCGAGCCCTTCGACTACCGAGGCTGGGTCCGCACCCATCTCTGACGGCAGGCAAAAATGCAGGAAGGGCCCTTGGGGACGGGCCCTTCCTGCGGTGCTGGGGGGTTGGGGATCTAGGCGGCGGAGCCGACCAGGGAGCGCAGCTGGGTGCGCGCGTCCTTGGCGGTGTCGCGGGCCTGCTTCACCAGGTCACGCGCCTGGGGAGGCAGGCGCCCCTCGAGCTGGCTCACGACCGGCTCGAAGCGGCTCTCGATGTCACGGGCGACCTTCTGGACCTGGTCGCGGGTGCCGTTGAGCTGCTTGGTGACCTGCTGCCGCAGCTCGCGGCGCTGGACCTGGGCCTTCTGGAACGCCAGGACGCCGAGACCCACGCTCACGTAGGCGGCGTCCTTGAGGGTCTTGGTCAGATCGGGCATGGGCTTCCTCCCAGATGCTCGCGGCTGTTAGCAATATACCCACAATCGATGAACAGTTGCAAGCGGATTTCCTCGCTACGCTCGCCCCCCGGATGGACGCCCCGCCGACCGCCTCGCCGGCCGCCCCGCCGGTCGTGGCGGTCATGGTCACCTACGACCCCGGGCCGTGGCTGGAGGAGGCGCTGGGCTGCCTCCGGTCGCAGGACTACCCCGACCTGAGCGTGCTGGTGATCGACGCCGCCGGCCCCGCCGATCCCACGGCGCGGGTGGCGGCGGTGCTGCCCGGTGCGTTCGTCCGGCGCCTGGACGAGAACCCCGGCTTCGGCGCGGCCGCCAACCACGCGCTGGCGATGGTGGAGGGGGCGGCGTTCTTCCTGCTCTGCCACGACGACGTCGCGCCCGAGCCCGACGCGGTGCGCCTGCTCGTCGAGGAGGCCCTCCGATCCAACGCGGGCATCGTCGGCCCGAAGCTGGTGGCGTGGGACGACCCGCTCCACCTGCTCCAGGTGGGAATGGCCGTTGACAAGACCGGGGCGCCCTCGCCGCTGGTCGAGCGGGGCGAGCTCGACCAGGAGCAACACGACGCCGTGCGCGACGTGTTCGCGGTGCCGGGTGGCTTCACGCTCATCCGCTCCGACCTCTTCGTGGCGCTCGGCGGCTTCGACCCGGCGATGACGCTCCACGGCGAGGACTTCGACCTGTGCTGGCGGGCGCAGGTTGCGGGCGCACGCGTGCTCGTCGCTCCCGCGGCGCGGGTGCGCCACCTCGAGGCGCTTCCCCGCCGTCACGACGATCGCGACCGGCGGCTCCTCCAGACCCGGCACCGGCTGCGCGCTCTGCTCAAGGCGTACGGGCCCTTTCATCTGGCCCGCGTATTGCCGCAGGCGCTGGCCGCCGGCGCCGTCGAGACCGTCTACGCGCTGGTGGCGGCGCGGCGCGGCCAGGCGCGCGACGTCGTGTCGGCGTGGATCTGGAACGTGCGCGTCCTGGGCGACACGCGCCGTGCCCGCAAGGTCGTGCAGCGGTCGCGGCGCCTTCCGGACAGCGAGGTGCGGCGGCTGCAGGTGCACGGGAGCGCCCGCCTCAACGCCTACCTGCGCGGCCAGCTCGCCGGCGGGGACGACCGGGCCCAGAGTCTCGCCGCCGCCGGTCGGGGCTTCGCCGGATCGTTGCGCCGGGGACCGCTGCGGGCCCCGCTCGTCGTGTGGTCGGCGATGGCCCTCGTGCTCCTCGTCGGCACCCGCGGCTTGATCCGAGGCGGCCTCCCCGAAGTCGGCCAGCTGGCGCGCTTCCCGGGCCACGCGACCACCTTCCTCCGTCATTTCACGGCCGGTTGGAGGTACTCGGGGCTCGGCTCGGACGCGCCGGCGCCGGCGGCGTTCGGCCTGCTTGGTGTGGCCGGCATGGCGCTGTTCGGCAGCACCGCCTTGCTCCAGAAGGTGCTCGTGCTGGGGGCGCTACCCGCCGGGGTGCTCGGTACCTGGCGCCTGTCCCGCCCGCTCGAGTCGCGCGCCGGCCGCCTGGTCGCCGCCGCCGTCTACCTCGCCGTCCCGTTGCCGTACGACGCGCTCTCGCGCGGCCGGTGGGACACGCTCGTGGCCTACGCCGCGTTGCCCTGGATCACAACCCGCCTGCTGGCGTCCTCGGGCCTCGAGCCCTTCGGTGGCGAGCGGACCGGCGAGCGGACCGGCGAGCGGACCGGCGAGCGGACAGTGGATCGCCCGTTCTGGCGTCGGTGCCTCTCCCTGGGCGTGCTCCTCGCCCTCGCTGCCGCGCTCGTGCCCGCCCTCGTGCTCGTCGTGGTGGTCGTGGCTCTCGGGCTGGCGGCCGGGTCGCTCGTCGCCGGGTGGAGCCGAACCGCCCTCCGCCCGGTCGCGGTCGCCATCGGCGGCGTGGCGGTGGCCGCCGTGCTGCTGTTCCCGTGGACGCTCGAGTTCGTCCTGCCGGGCGGCGACTGGGCCAGCCTCGCCGGGGTGCGCCCGCCTGCGGGCACCGCCCCCGGTCTCGGCGCGCTGCTGCGGTTCCAGGTGGGGCCGATCGGCGCCCCACCGCTCGGGTGGGCGTTCCTCCTCGCCGCCGTGCTGCCGCTGCTCATCGGCCGTTCGTGGCGGTTGGCGTGGGCGGCGCGGGCCTGGATCGTGGCCATCGTGTGCTGGGGCCTCGCATGGGCGGGCGGCCGAGGCTGGCTGCCGCGGGCCCTGCCCACCGGGGTGCTGCTCGCCCCGGCGGCCCTCGCCGTGGCCCTCGCAGCCGCCCTCGGGCTGGTCGCGTTCGACACCGACCTGCGCGGCTACCGCTTCGGGTGGCGCCAGCTGTGCTCGGTGATCGCCGCCGGCGCCCTCGCGGTGGGCGCCCTGCCTGTGCTGGGCGCGGCCGCCGGCGGTCGCTGGCACATGCCCCGCCGCGACTACGCGCGCACGCTCGCGTGGATGCGCGACGACCGTTCGGCCGGGTCGTTCCGCGTGTTGTGGATGGGCGATCCCGACGCGCTCCCCGTTGAAGGGTGGCGCCTCGACGAGGGGTTGGCGTACGCGCTGTCGCGCGACGGGCCCGGTTCGGCGCTCGAGCGCTGGCCCGAGGCCGCCGACGGCCCGACCCGGCTGGTCGCCGACGCTGTGGTCGTGGCCCGTGGCGGCGGCACCACCCGGCTCGGCCACCTGTTGGCGCCGATGGCGATCCGCTACGTGATCGTCCCGGACCGCCCGGCGCCCGGCGGGCGCGGACGCCTGCTGCGCCCGCCCGAGACGCTCCGGCTGGCGCTCGGCGCCCAGATCGACCTCCGGCGCGTCGAGTCCGATCCCGACCTCACGCTCTACGAGAACACGGCATGGGCACCGCGACGGGCGCAGGTACCGCCTGCGACGGTGCCCGCCCTGCGCCGGGCCGGCCCGGATGCCGCGCTCAGTGCCGAGCTCGCCGGTCTCCGGCCGGCCGTCGACCGCGACCACGGCGCCTTCGAGTCGAAAGGTGTGGTGGCGCGCGGCGCGCTCCAGTTCGGCGAGGCGGCGTCGCCCGACTGGCAACTGCGGGTCGACGGGCGCACCGCCGAGCGAGTGCGCGCCTTCGGCTGGGCCAACGCGTTCCTCGTGCCGCGCGGTGGACAGGCCGTGCTGCGGTACCGGACCCCGCCTTACCGGTTGGGCCTCGTCGCGGTCGAGGTGGCGCTGTGGGTCGCGGCCCTCCGCGCGCTGGCGCGCCGTCGGCGGCGCGCCCCCAGAACGGTGGGCGAGTGAGCTCGTTGACGCCGCGGCGTCTGCCGATCGTGCTCACGATCGTGGCCCTCCTCGCCGCGGGGGGGCTGGCCGACCGCGCCGGCCGGCCGGCGCCGGCCGGCGCGCGCGAGCAGTCGCCGTTCGCGATGCCGGTCGCCGCGCCAACGTCGGCGCTGTCGTCGACGTGGTACTGCGCGGGTGGGACATCGCAGCTGAAGGGGTTCGCCGACGGGTGGCTCGTGCTCGCCAACTCCGAGGACCGCACGGTCCACGTCGTCGTGACGTTCATCCCGAACGATCCCTCGATTCGTCCGCGCCACGTGCCGGTCGACGTCAAGCCCCTGTCGCAGCTGACGCTGCACGACTTCGACTACCTGCAGGCTCAGTTCGTCGCGGCCACCGTCGAGGTGCGCGGCGGCGGTGTCGTCGCGGAGCACTTCGTCCTCGGCCCGGGTGGCGCAAGCGTGGCCCCGTGCGCGTCGTCCGCGTCCGATCGCTGGTACTTCGCCGACGGCGGCACGACGCGCGACGCCACCGAGCTACTGGCCCTTTTCAACCCGTTCCCCGAGGACGCGATCGTCGACCTCTCCTTCACGACCGAGGCAGGCGGCATCGAGCCCGAGGCGCTCCAGGCGCTGGTGGTGCCGGGCCGTGGCCTCTCCGTGGTGAACGTCGGCGACCACGTCGTGCGCCGGCGCGCGGTGTCGGTGTCGATCGTCGCCCGCAGCGGCCGGCTCGTCGCCGACCGCATCCAGTCGTATTCCGGCAGCGCCGGTCGCCGCGGCCTCGCCCTCGTCCTCGGCACGCCGTCGCCGGGCACGCTCTGGTACTTCCCTGAAGGGCTCGTCACCAAGGGCGTCGTCGAGCGGTACCAGCTCTACAACCCCTCGGACCAGGAGGCGAAGGTCGAGCTGGCCCTCGGGCTCGAGAAGGGCGCGGCCGAGCCCTTCGACCTGACCGTCCCGGGGGGCGGGCGAATCACCGTGCTCGCGAACGCCGAGGGCCGGATCCCGGCCGAGGTCCCCCACTCGGCCACCGTGAGATCGGTCAACGGGGTAGGGGTGGTGGTCGAGCGGTCCATCGACGCCACCAAGCCGTCCCCCCGGCGCGGCCTCGGCTCGACGCTCGGGGCGCGCCAGAGCGCCCGGCGCTGGCTGTTCGCGATCGGCCTCGCCACCGACACCGTCGACGAATGGCTCGTGCTCCAGAACCCCGGGACGCACGCCGCGACGGTCTCGGTCACCGCCCTCGCCGACGGACAGCAGCTGGCGATCGACGGGCTCCAGGACGTGCGGCTGGCGCCGGGCCGGCGGATGGCGTTCCGCCTGGGCGACCACCTGCGGCGTGATCCGCTCCCGCTGCTCGTCACCTCCACCGAGCCCGTGGTCGCGGAACGCGACCTCTACACCGTCGGCGGCCTCGGCATGTCGACCGTGATGGGCGTGCCGTTGCGCTAGCTGGAAGGCGCGGGCGCGCTCAGGTGATCGCGGTGTGCACCGCCGCCTCGACGGCATCGCTGAGCGCGGCCGTCCCGCCGTAGAGCACCGCCACCTCGATTGCGTCCCTGTTCGCCGAGAGATAGTCCTGTGTCGGCCCCGAGAGCGCGGACGGGGCGCTGAGCAGGAGCGGCCCGTCCGCCTGGCCGATCTCGGCCCCACCGCTCAGCCCGTCGGGGAAGTTCTGGCCGCTGGCGATGCCCACGATGAGCGGGTTGTCGAAGAGGGTCGTCGCCACCTTGCGCGAGGTGTCGTACCGGTCGACGCCGACGATCGCGGTCGCCGCCGGGTCGGCGGCAGCCGCCGCGCCGCCGATCGCGAACACCTGGTCGGCCGGGTGTGTGGCGAGGTATGCGGCGACGGAGCCCGGCATCGAGTTGCCCGCGGTGAGCAGGACCGCCCCGTCCTTGTGGGCCGCCGCCGCTCCGGCGCTCAGCGCGTCCGGGAACGTGGCGCCGGTCGCGAGGAAGATCGTGTTCGGGTTGCCGAGGCCCTGGTCGGCGACCTGGAGGGCCGTCTGGAAGCGGTCGGGCCCGGCGAGCCGCAGTGGTGTGTAGCCGAGCGCCCGCACGCGATCCTCGACGGCCTGGGACAGCGCGGCGGTGCCGCCGAGCAGGTAGACGGTCTGCGTGGGGGTCAGCACCCGTTGGAGCTCGGCCTCGACCCGCGCGTCGAGGCCCGCCGGGCTGGTGAGGAGCAGGGGCGCGTCCTTCGCCACGGCCAGGGGAGTGCCCGCGAGCGCGTCGGGGTAATCGGTGGCCTTGGCGAGTACGGCGGCGTGCGCCTCCCCGTTGCCGAAGCTGTCCTGCGAGGTCTTGATCGACGTGTCGATGCGGTCGGCACCGGCGATCCGAAGGACGACGTCGTTCGGCGCCGCGTCGACCTCACCGGCGTCGGGCTGGCCGTTGCCGTTGACATCGTTGAACGCGATGGCGAGCCACGTGAACGTGGTGGCGCCACCGATCAGCGAGCGGTCGAAGGAGAGTTGGAGCGACGTCGTGGCCGTGCGCGTCACGGTTGCCGGGCCCTTGACGTTGCCGTCGGCATCGAGGACCGCCCCCTCGAGACTCGACCCGTTCCAGGCCGCCGCGGCGAGGAACTCCGGCTTGCCGTCGCCCTCGAGGTCGATGAAAGCACCCATGAGGTCGACGTTGGAGTCCATGAACGCGTCGTAGGTCTGGAAGCTGAACGTGACCGTGGACGTGTCGCCCGACCTGGTCACGGTCTGCAGGTCGAGGGGGTTGGACACGTCGTTGGGATCGTTGATGACGTCACCGGTCGTTCCGTAGGTGACGGCGCCGGCCGGTCGACCCAACCCGACGATCGTGAGCGCCACCAGCCCGCTCGCGAGGAACAACCCGATCCGTCGCTTCGCCCGCCCGCCCATGCCGCCCCCTTGTGCGGCCGCCCTGCTGCGCCGCACCCGCGACGGTACATGGGCCACCCCGGTCCGTCGAGCGCAGCGATCAGGGGGAGTCGCGCCCGCCGCCGCGTTCGGCGTCACGCTCCTGCTGCTCCTGCATCGCGGTCAGCACGGCCTCGAAGATCTTCATGGCGTCGGCATCCAGGTGCTCGCGCGCCCGCAGGAGGATCCACGCCCCCACGTACACCGGCGGCATGATGATCAGGAAGGCCGTGCGCAGGTTGTCGCCGAACGTCTGCGACAGCACCGACACGATCAGTGGCGCGGCCGCGCCGCCGAAGATCACCGACACCAGGTTGAAGGCGCCGAAGCCGGCGCCGCGCAGGTTGGCCGGTATGGCATCGGAGAGACCGGCGCGCAACCCCGGGATAGCCATCGTGATGACGAAGAAGCCGATGACCTCGAGCGCGAACGCGGGGGCGAACGGCACGCGGAGAAGGGAGATCGTGAAGAAGGTGGTGCCGACGAGGATGCAGTACGCGGGGATGGCGACGCGCGCGCCGCGCACCCGCGTCGCGTAGCGGTCGGCGAGCCGGCCGCCAAGCAGGATGCCGGGCACCCCGCCGAGGATCACCATGATGCCGACGTATCCCTCCGCCCGGCCGTTCGCCACGTGGAGCTGGCGCTCGTAGAACTGCGGCAGCCAGGTGCCGACCGCGTTGATGGTGAAGAGGAGTGCCGACACCCCGACCAGGGCGTACCGCATCGTCGTGATGCCCCAGATGGTGCGGAGGTCGGCGCGCAGACCCTGGGCCATGTCGCGCATGAAGGTGCCGAACCCCTCGTCGAACAGCCCGTGGGCGATCTCCGTTTCGACGTCGGCATCGTCGTCGTCGACGATGCCCACGTGCAGGCGGTCGGCCGCGCCCCGCTTGGGTTCGCGCAGTCGGTAGGCGAGCGCGGCCACGAGCATGCCCGGACCCCCGACGACGACGAACGCCCACCGCCAGCCGAGCGTCGCGCCCACTGCGCCGCCGACGCCGATGCCGAGGCCGAAGCCGGCGATCAGCATGATCTGCTGGATCGAGAAGGCCCGGCCCCGTTGCTCGGTGGGGTAGTAGTCCGAGAGCAGGCTGGCGGCGCTCGGCTCGGTGATCGCCTGGCCGAAGCCCAGCGCGGCGCGGAGGCCCACCAGCGTGGCGAAGTTGGGCGCCACGCCGCCGAGAGCGGTGAGCCCCGACCAGGCCACGACCGTGTGCCCGATCGTCCGCGTGCGGTGCCAACGGTCGGCCAGGTAGCCGGCGGGAACGGTGATGAGCCCGTTGACGAGGATGAAGGCCGACGTCAGGACGCCGATGGCGGCGTCACCGACGTGGAACGCCTCCTTGAGCGGCGTGATGATCCCGCGCACGATGCTCTGGTCCATCGAGTCCATGAGGAGCACGAAGCCGAGCATCCACATCGGCCAGTTCGAAACCGCCTTGGGGCCACCGGTGGGCACCTCGACGGAATCGGCCGAGGAGGGCGTGGAGCCCAACGTCGCCGGCTCGATCGTCTGCTCGTGCTCACTGGCCGGCTCTGTCATAGAAGGGAGATTCTGAACCGCGGCCCGCGATCCTGCATATTGAGCACGTGATCGAGCGGCTCGTGATCGCCGGCGCGTTGGTCGTGATCGCCGCGGTCGTCGCCCTCGTCCTGGACCGGCGCCGCCCCGACGCGCCACCCCGAACGGCGTGGCCGGTGCCCGTGCAGCTCGACCGGGCCGACTTCGACGGCCCGTCCGTGCCCTGGATCGTCGCCGTGTTTACGTCGGCC
>VAXF01000003.1:0-5013 GCA_005888395.1 Actinomycetota bacterium
GCAACGACGTGACCGGCCGCGAGCGTCGACGGCGAACCCTCGCCTCCGAGCGCGGCGCGCCCGAGCGCGAGCGTGACGGCCGCCGAGCCCGTGTTGCCCGAAGACGCCAGCACGCGGCCACGCGCCACAACGGCGAGGCCCTCGCGGCTCTCGACGCGCTGGGCGAGGAACGTGTGGTTGATGTCGGTGGTGGCCACGACCGCACCCACCAACCGGGCGCCACCACCCGGCTGCGCGACGACCACCGGCGCGGCGGCCACGCTCAACGCGCGGCTGCCGACGACGCGAGGCGCCGCTCGATCGCCGCCGCCGGCGATCGTCTGCGCGACGACGTCGGAGCCGGCGAGCGTCAACGCGTCGCTGTCGGCGATACCGACGGTCGCCACCACCCGCCCCAAGGTCGCGGGCTCGCCCGGCGTGGCCTGGCGGGCCGTCACGTAGAGGAGCGGGCCGCTGGTGAAGAGCAGGCGGGACAGGTTGGTCAGGTCGCCCTGCACGACGGCGCTCGGCCGTGGCGCGTCGGCCAGGCTCAGCAGCAGCGGCTGGCGCGAGACGTTGCCGCGCAGCGTCGCGGCGAGGAGGGTGGCGCTCTTTACCGCGCTCAGCCGCTCCTGTTCGACGATCCCGGCGACGGCGCTGGCCCGGTCGCCCGTTCGCCGCACCGCCTCTCGCTGCACGTTCGACGACAGGACGGCCGACATCGCCACCGACACGGCGAGCACGACGAGGAGGAGCGTGCCCGCGCCGCTGGCGGCGACACGGGCCGGGATCGACCGCCGGCTGAGCAGGAAGAGCGAGGCGCCCACGCCGAGCGCGGCGGCGGCGCGCACCCAGTCGGACGCGGGGCCCGCGTCCGTGGCCAGCGTGACGACCTCGGCCACCGCCAGCACGAGCAGGCCCGCGCCGAACAGCGCCCGAGGGACCTCGTCTGCCTCCCAACGGAGCCAGCCGATGCCAAGGGCGGCGACCCCGGCGAGACCGAGCGCCACCACACCGAGTCCGGCCGCGTCCCCGACGACGAGGGACCCGCGGAGGAACGCGCCGAGGCCCACGGCCACGAAGCCACCCGCGAGCGCGGCGCGGGGCCAGCCTGCGGCGGTGGCGAGCCGGGGCCGCAGGAGCACGACGGCAAGGCCCGCTCCCGCGACGAGGAACGTGGCGAACTCGGCGGCGAAGCGGAGCTGGGCCGCGGCGCTGGACACGATTGTTACTTTGCGACCATTTGTGCGCTGCCTCCATGGCCCGATCGGGTCATTCGCCGTAGTCCGAAGGGACTAGTGACCCGATGCGGGCGCCTGCTCACTGTTGGAGGAACTGGCCGGCGTTGCTGCCGGGGAGCGTGGCGAGCACCGCCAGCGCCTGGTCGAGCGTGTCCGCCCGGGCCACCCGCAGCCCCTTGCCCGCGTGGGCCCGGGCCTCGGAGTACTCGTCGCTCGGCACGAGAAACAGCTTCGCGCCCGCACGGCGCACGGTGGCCGTCTTCTGCGCCACGCCGCCGACCGGGCCCACGTTGCCGTCGAGATCGATCGTGCCCGTCACGCCGATGGGCACGCCGCCCGTCAACTCCCCGGGTGTCAGCACGTCGAGAACGGCGAGGGTGAACGCGAGCCCACCCGACGGACCGCCCACCTGCCGTAAGTCGATGTTCACGGTGAACGGAAAATGGATGCGCTGGTTCTTGGCGGCGGATAAGACACCGAGGAGGGCGGAGCCGTCCGACCGCTGCCCGAGGACGACATCAACCTCACGGGCGACGCCCTTGGCGTCGAGGACGCGCAGGTGGACCGTGTCGCCGGGACGGTGACCGCGGATGACCTTGACGAGATCCTCGGGGATCGACACGGTCCGGCCGTCGACCGCGGTGATCGTGTCCCCGACCCGGAGCACCCGGGCGGCGGGCATCGCGGCCACGAGACTCGCAATCTGGGCGCCGTCGCCCGTCACCGTCACCGTCAGGCCCAGACGTCGCATGGCCACATAGGTCGCGAGCTGTTTCGAGTCGGTCATGGCCTGGACGTTCTGCTGCTCGTATCGGCGCGGCGTGGTGCCGCCGAGAACGTCGTGGGCGGGCACCACCGCCACGTCGCGCTCGAGCCAACCTTGGATCGCCTCGTAGGCGTTGACGCGCCCGAGCGTCACGGTCGTGAGGAGCACCTCACCGTGGGGTGGGTAGGCCTGGTGGTCGCGGACGGTGACGAGGCGGGCGGCGTCGTAGGCGCTGCCGGGCCCGATCGCGTAGTAGGGCAGCGACACGAAGCCGGCGGCAACCAGCGCGCCGACGAGGACGCCGGCCACCGTGACCACGACCGGGGCGCGTCGCGAGCCCCTCGGCGGGCGCGCCGACTCGTCCCCGTTGGGAGGGCCCGGAACTACGCTCGGCTCGGACGTGTCGACGCTCGTGACCACCCTCGTTCTCGTGGGGTCGATCGTGGTCGTGCTGCTGCTCGTGCGCACCGACCGCGACCAGCCTGCCACGCGGCGTCCCGCTCGCCGCCGCGCCGACGCACCACCCGAGCGTCCGCACCCGGCCCCACCCGCTGCCGCACCGGTCGTCCCACCCGTGGCCGCACCGGTCGCCCCGCGCCCGCCCGTGGTCGAACACCGGCGCTCGGTCGAGCACCGGCCTGTCGTCCGGCGCAGGCCCGTCGTTCAGCGCAGGCGGAGTGCCGAGCCGTTGCCGGAGCGGGTGCGCTCCGCGCTCGCGCTGCTCGTCCTGCTCAGCTTCCTCGGCACCGCCCTCGCCGCGGGCGTGGCCCTGGTGGTGTTCCTCGTCAGCCTCGCCCTGCGTCAGTCCGGGAGCCAGCTCCCCGGCGGCTGATCACTAGGGGCGCGGCGGCGCCCAGCGACGCCAGGCGAGGGCCGCGGCGGCGACGAGCGCGAGCGTGCCGGCCACCGCGGCGGCGACGGCCCGGCTGTCCGCGCCGCGAGTGCCCCCCACCCGCGGTGCGGCGAGCGTGCTCACCGGCCCGGACGCCTGCTGGCCGCGACCCGTGCTCGTCGGGGCGGTCGTAGGCGACGAGCCCGAGGAGCCCGACCTCGCGGGTGCCGTGCCCGCGGCCGGCGGTGTTCCCGTCCCGGCGGCCGGCGCCGACCCTCGAGCCGCGGGGGCGGTCGAGGAGGTCACACCGGAGCCCCGCGCGCTGCCCGAGCCGGCACCCGCGACCGTGCCGGCGGTCGTCGCGAGGTTCACGGCAGCGCCGGCATCGACCAGGCCGGCGCCGTTCGTCCCCGGGTTGCCAAGGGAGTGGGCGGTGCCAACGAGGCGGTCGACGACCTGCTGTTTGTCGAGCCCCTCCGCGAACAGCAGGGCGGCGACGCCACTGACGTGGGGCGCGGCCATCGAGGTGCCCGAGTCGTAGTCGTAGTCCTTGTTCACGCTGCCCTGGCCGGTGAGCCAGGTGGAGAGGATTAAGTCGCCCGGCGCCGAGAGCGCCCAGCGCGTGTCGGCACGGTTGGCGTAGGACGGGTGGTTGCCGTTCTTGTCGGTGGCGGTCACCACGACGGCCGGCACGTCGTGGTTGTAGCCCGACGGCTGGGTCGATCCCGCGAGCTCGAGGTTGCCGGCGGCCGCGACCACGAGCGCGCCCTTCGACCACGCGTAGGCGATCGCGTCCTCCTGGGCCGAGCCACCCTGCAGCGCGTCGGTCGCGCTCACCGGGCTGCCGAGAGAGAGGTTGATGACCTTGGCCCCGTGGTCGACGGCCCACCGGATGCCCTGGTCGACGTCGGTGGCCGACCCGACCCCCACGCTGTTGAGCACGCGGACCGGCATGATCTTCGCGCCAGGAGCGACCCCCGCGATGCCGACGCCATTGTCGGTCACGGCGGCGGCGATGCCGGCCACGTGGGTGCCGTGGCCGTCGTCGTCCTGCGGAACGGCGTCGCCGTCGACGAAGTCCCAGCCCGGCGCCAGCTTGGCGGCGAGGTCGGGCTGGTGGAGGTCGACGCCCGTGTCGACGATCGCGATGGTCACGCCCACGCCCACGCTGCGCGACCACGCCTGCGGCGCCCGCACCTGCTGGGGGCCGTACTGCTGCCCGTAGAGCGGGTCGTTGGAGGCGCGGGCCGGCAGCGCGGCCGCCACCAGGATGGCGAGGGCACCGGGTATCCCCCAGACCCGCCGGCGCAGTTGCATGGGCCACGATTGTGCATCGTCGAGAGCCATCCGCCCCACGCGGCCCACGCGGCCCGTCGCCGCGCCGCTGCCCTCGCGGGTCACGAGGGCGACGCGGCTGCCGCCCGGGAGCTCCTCGACGATCCCGATCCCACGGTCAGGGCGACGGCGCTGGGCGCGCTGGCCCGGCTCGGGGCGCTGGCCCCGGCCCTTGTTCTGGCCCACCTGCGCGACCCCGATCCCGCGGTTCGCCGCCGGGCGTGCGAGGTGGCGGCCCGGGCCGGGTTCGTTGCCGACGGCACGGTTGCCGAAGGCCTGGTGGCCGTCCTCGACGATCCCGACGCCACCGTGGTGGAGACGGCCGCCTGGGCGCTGGGCGAGCTCGGCGCCCGCCATGCCGTCGCCCGCCTGGCGGAGGTGGCCACCGGCCACGACGACGCCCTCTGCCGGGAGGCCGCGGTCGCCGCGCTGGGCGCCATCGGCGACGCGGCCGGTCTTCCAGCCGTGCTCGCCGCCTGCCGCGACCGCGCCACGGTCCGCCGCCGCGCCGTCATCGCCCTGGCCGCCTTCGAGGGCTCAGAGGTCGACGCCGCGCTCCGAACCGCCCTCGACGACCGCGACTGGCAGGTGCGGCAAGCGGCCGAGGACCTGCTGCGCGAGTAACCCTCGGCGACGTTTGCGGCTTCTGAGTATTTCGCCCGGAAGAGATGCTGGTGACGAACAGCACTCGGACGTACCCTCGAGGGCAGGGAAACACGGGGGGCGCTATGACGGACGCGGGCGCGGGCGCGACGGCACCTCTCGTGTGCGCCATCTCCCGCCGCCGAAGAGTCCCGCGCGCGGTCGCGTTCGTCAGCCTGCTCTCGCTCCTGCTTCCGGTGTCCGTATCGCTGAACGCA
>VAXF01000003.1:5079-18250 GCA_005888395.1 Actinomycetota bacterium
AGATCTACGACAACCAAGGCGGGAGCCAGGTTCCCGGTTCTCCTCAGACGATCCATACGGACGCGTTCGGTGATGCCTTATTCAACGGTGACGGCATCGTCGACCTCGTCCCGGGGATGTTCGTCAGCGCCACTGACGGGTTAGCGATCAAGGGGCTCGTGATCGCCCGCCTCGCCATCGATCTCGTGGATCTCGACCTCGACCAGGTCACCGGGTTCGCCGAGCCCGGGGCGTTAGTCCACCTCGAGGTCGGGAACGACTCCTTAGGAACGCAATTACACGTTTTCGCCACCGGCGCTCTTCAACCGGATGGGACCCGATCGTGGTCGAAGGACTTCTCCGGCACCTTCGACGTCAACACGACGACAACGGTGTCGGCGAGCGTCGCCGACTTAGACGGCGATCGAACGGAAGCGCAGCGCGGACCTCCCCAGATCTTTGCCGGCCTCGAGCAGTTCGACTTCCTGAGCCACATCGACGCGGGCCCGTTCGCACCGGGCGTGCTGGTGACGTTCGACGTGTACGACTCCCAAGGTGGCCAGCTCAGGGCCGAACGCACCGTCCCGGTGCAGGATTCCGACGGGTTCGTAACCGTAGACATCGAGCACATTCAGCTCCTGCCGGGGATGTTCGTGCGAGTGACCGACGGTGTCTTCACCAAGGAGCTGCTGCTGCAACCCGTCACGATCGCCGGCATCGACCCCGCCGACCACCTGATCTCCGGCACCGCGCACGCCGGTGCGGGCGTGCAGGTGCACATCGAGGACCCCTCGGGCACCGCGGACGAGACGACGGCGGCCGACATCAACGGCGACTGGTCGGCGGACTTCGGAGGCTCCGGAGTCACGGTGACGGCCCTCACCGAGGTCGCCGCCTACGTTCGCGACGAAGATTTCGACGCGACGACGGTGGAACGGTTCCGGCCACGCCTGCACATCGACGTCGCCCGGCGCCGGATCGAGGCCACTTCGTTCGAGACCGACCACGCCGTGACGTTCCACGTGTACGACCACGAAGGTGGCACCCTCGTGGACTCAGGCGAGGCGACCGCCGACGCCTGGGGCACGGCGGTGTTCAACCCGACCGTGCCGCTCACGGGCACGATGAACATCGTCGTGAGCGACGGTCTCCTCACGAAGACCGTTCCCGCGCTCCCGGCAATCACCGTGGATGCCATCGACCCTGTCGCGGATATCGCGACGGGGACGGCGCCGCCGGATACGGACATCGCCGTTGCGAGCGTCTGCGGGCTGACGCAGCAGCCCGCCCATGTGGACGGGGCGGGCAACTGGTCGATCGACTACGGCGGCGACTTCAAATCGGTCGCCCAGGTGTGCACCGGCGTCTTAGACGATCTAACCCCTGAGATTGGTGCCGACATCGTGTTCAGCAGGTCGGTGCCGATCGTCAGCGCCGATCCGCGATCGGACGTGCTGTCTGTCGACGCCTTCGCTCCGAGCGATCCGGTCACGCTCACGATCTACGCCTTACCGAGCAGCGGCGTGCCGCTGTGGACCGATGAGGTGGCGACCGACCAGAACGGCCACATGCAGGTGTCCCGATCCGACCACGGGCAGGATCTTGTCGCGGGGATGTTCGCCCGCGCGACGCAGGGAGGCACGGCAAAGGAGCTCACCATCGATGCCTTCTCGGTCGACGTCGCCGATCCGGTGACGGGCACCGTGTCGGGAACGGCACCGGACGGCCGGAAGGTCACCACGTCGATCGATCTCCAGTTCACGGCGAAGCCGATCGCATCGGGCGGAGCGTGGAACGTCGACGTCGCGGCGCTCAATCCCGATTACGAGTGGAACTTCGCGTCCATCGTGGATGCGAGCCTCGTGGATGCTGAAGGAGACCGTACCGTCATCACTCGGGGGGCCGCCGAGGAGGTGAGCGGGGTGGCGTCCCCGGGCGGGACCGTCACCACCGACACGGAAGGGGACGGCGCCACCAGCCAGGACCCCGTCGAGACGTGGGTCACGTCGACCGTCGGCGGGGCCATCTCGATCAACGAGGAGCAGCTGACCGAGGATGCTCCCCTGAGCTTCTCGTTCCTCGGCGGCCAGCAGATCGAGATCTCTGCGCCCACCCAGACGGGCGGCAACCCGCTCGTGATCACGTTCCGGGTCGACGTGAGCCGGGTCCCGGCGCGCGAAAACGCGCAGACGATCGCCGTGTACCGCAACGGCGCGTACGTGCCGGCTTGCGCGGGCGCACCGGGCGTCGCGTATCCCGATCCGTGCGTGAGCGCGCGCGAGGACCTGATCGACGGGGACGCGTTGATCACGATGCTGTCGTCGCACGCAAGCCTGTGGGGTGCGGCGGCATCAACCGACGCTCGGCCCCCGACCGTGGGAAGCGTGTCGTTCAATGTCAATCCGAAGAAGCAACGGGACCCGACGGTGGTGTCGGTGGTCGCCGCCGATGCCCTGTCCGGCCTGGGTGGCGGCGAGTTCTTCATCGGACCTGATCCGGGCCAGGGTCATGGGACGCCGATGACCGTCTCCGGGTCCACGCTCCAAGGCACGATCGGCACGCTCGCGCCGGGGAGTTACACCGTCGGGGTGAGGGCCCAGGACCGTGCGGGGAACTGGAGCTCGGTGTTAACCGGAACGCTGGTCGTGCAAAAGGCTCGGGGCAAGAAGCCCAAGGGCTGACGCGGCGCTCCGAGCTCAGCCGAAGGCGCCGGAGGGGAGGTAGGGCGCGGGTGGACGCGCGAAGCCGCGCAGCATCACCGGGCCGACGGGGTGGAGCTCGAGGCCGGCGACGAGGCTGGCCCGTATCGCCCACTGCTGGTCGGCGGTGATCCAGCCGACCTCCGTCTCACGATCGCGCGGCGCCCCCGCCAGCGCGGCGAACAGCAGCGCAGTCGCAGCACCGTCGTCGCGCGCTGCGAGCAGCACGGGCCGGCCCTCGTCGCGCACCACCACGTAACCGACGCCGTCGACCACGAGGAGCCGGCCCGCCTCCTCGAGCAGGTGGGCGATGTCCAGGCCCCGGGCCGCGCCGCGGACATGCCGGTCGACCTCGGCGACAAGGTCGAGGTCGCCGGCACTGCCTTCGCGCACTCCGGGGGTGGCGGGCAGCCGGTCGTGGACGACGCGCCCCCACGCAGTCACGGCCGGGTGGAGGTCGAAGCCGGCCAGCGCATAACGACGCATCGCCTTGGGGTCGCGGGACGAGAGGATCATCCCGCGGCGACCGCCCGCGTACGACAGGGCGGCCTCGAGGAGCCGGCGGCCGATCCCCTGCGCCTGCACCGGCGGCGCGACGCCGAGCAACGACAGCACCCAGACGTCATCGCGTACGAGCGCCTGCGCAACTCCGACGACGTCGCCGTCGCGGGTGGCGACGAACGAGCCGTCGGGGTCGGTGGCGAGGAGGTGGCGGACCCGGCTGCGCATGCGCTCCACGAGCTCCGGCGTCCGCTCGATGACCGGCAGGCCGAACCGAGTCCGGACGTCGGTGATGGCGTCGTCCCAAACGAGCTCGCACGCGTCGACGTCGCCGTCGACCATGGCGCGGATCTCGGTCAGTGTCGCCAGCTGCGGCTCGGTTGTAATCCCATGAACATCGTCTTGAGGCTGTCGAACGCCTCGAGGCACTTGCCGGCGCCGAGCACCACGCACTCGAGCGGCGCGTCGACGAGGTGCACCGGGATCATCGTCTCCTCGGAGATGCGACGGTCGAGGCCGCGCAGCAGCCCGCCACCTCCCACGAGATGGATGCCCTGGAGGATGAGGTCCTGGGCGAGCTCCGGCGGCGCCTGGCCGAGGCAGGAGACGACCGAGTCGACGATCGAGCTCACGTGCTCGTCGACCGCCTCGCGCACCTCTTCCGGCGACAGGATCACGGTCTTGGGCAGCCCGCTCATCAGGTCGCGCCCGCGCACCTCGGCTTTGACCTCGTCGGCCGTCGGGAACGCCGAGCCGATGGCGAGCTTGATCTCCTCGGCCGTGCGCTCACCGATTGCGATGCCGTACTCGCGCCGCACGTAGGTCTGAATGGCGGCGTCGATGTCGAAGCTGCCGACGCGGAGCGCCTGCAGCGCGACGACGCCGCCGAGCGAGATGACCGCGACCTCCGTGGTGCCGCCGCCGACGTCGACGACCATGTTGCCGAGCGGCTCGTTGATCGGGAGATCGGCGCCGATGGCAGCGGCCATGGGTTGCTCGATGAGGTACGCGCCCGCCGCACCCGCCCGGCGCGCCGCCTCCTCGACGGCGCGCCGCTCGACCTCGGTGATGGCCGAAGGCACGCAGATCAGGACGCGCGGGCGGTTGAAGCGCGACACGCCGGCCCGCTGCAACAGGAGACGGATCATGCGCTGGGTGATGTCGAAGTCGGTGATGGCCCCCTGCCGAAGCGGGCGCACGGCGACGATGTAGCCAGGCGTGCGCCCGATCATCTGCCAGGCCTCCTGGCCCATGGCCAGCACATCGTGCGTGCGGCTGTTGAGCGCGATCACGGTCGGCTCGTTGAGGACGATGCCCCGACCACGCGCATATACCAGGGTGTTGGCGGTGCCGAGGTCGATGGCGAGATCTCTAGCCAGACCGGCGCTGCCTCTCGTCGTGCTCGGGTGGCTGCGGCGCCAGCGCCTGCAGCTCGCGCGCGAACTCGCGCATCCCGGCTTCCATCGAGTGCGGCTGGCGGCTGCGCAACCACAAGACGAACGACCCCACCAGGCTCAGCAACACGGCGATGCCGAGGTAGATGAGGTTCGTCACGACGCCACCTCGACCTCGCCCGCCTCGACGACGTCGTGGGCCGCCGCGCTCCACTCCGCGCCGCCGGCCCAGCTCTCCCGCTTCCATATCGGCACGGTCGTCTTCAGCGCGTCGATGCAGAACCGGGCCGCCTCGAACGCTTCCGACCGGTGGGGTGCCGACACCGCCACGACCACCGAGCACTCGGCGACGTCGAGCTCGCCGATCCGGTGCAGCAGCGCGACCCGCCCGACCTCCGACACGCGCGCGCGGCCTTCGGCGGCGATGGCGGCGAGGCGGGGCACGACCTGCTCCTCGTACGCCTCGTACTCGAGGCCGGTCACACCGGAGCGACCCTCGGCGTGGTCACGCACTGTTCCCGCGAACACCACGACGGCTCCGCAGTCGGGACGGACGGCCCACCCGTACGCGACGTCGACCGACAGCGGCTCGGACGTGAGCGCCAGCCAGTCGTCACCCTCGCTCGGGACCTGCAATGCCACGCTGTAATGCTAGAGGTCGCCTCGCTGCCATAGCGTGCTCATGGGGCGCGGACTCCTGAAAGAGGGCCGTCGGTATGCTCGCCCGCATGTCGTTCGATGACGGGCTGGACGACGACGAGCCCGGTTATCGAGCGCCGCTCCCGCCCGACGACCGCCTGTGGCGTCACCCGTCCGAGGTCTCGACGCGCCCGCCGCGACACGGCTTTTTCGAGCAGCGTCCGTGGGCCCTCGCCCTCCTGTCGGGGCTCGTGGGCGCCATGCTCGCGAGCGGACTCGTCGTCGCTCTCGGCATCGACCGGCGCCATCCGGTGACGGAGCGGGTGCTCGAGCGCAACACGTCGGGCACAACGTCCGACGACGCGGTCGTGTCCGTCATGGAGCGAGTTCGGCCGGCGATCGTGCAGGTCGTCGCGCAGCACCCCGACTCCGCGCTCGCCGGCTCGGGCTTCCTGTTCCGCGACGACGGCTATCTCCTGACCGACGAGCGGCTCGTCGCCGGCGCCACCAGCCTGCAGGTGACGCTGAGCGACGGACGCCGGCTGGCCGGCCGGCCGGTGGGCACGGACGCCGACACCGCGGTCGCGGTGGTGAAGGTCGACGGCAGCCGGTTCCCGATCGCACCGCTCGGCTCCGACGCCAACCTCAAGCTGGGCCAGCAGGCGATCGCGATCGGCTCGCCATCGGGGCCGTCGGGCACACCCTGGGTCTCCGTCGGAGTCGTCAGCGGCCTGGGCCGTCGCCTGGCGCGCACCGGCGATCCCGACCTGCTCGACATGATCGAGACCGACGCGCCGTTCGCGCGCGCGTCGGGCGGCGGCGCGCTGCTCGACCGCGGGGGTGCGGTGATCGGGCTCACGATCGCGGTTTCCCAGGACGACGCGACGAGGGAGGGCTCCGGCTACGCGACGCCGATCGACATCGCCCATTCCGTCGCCGAGGACCTCATCTCCAAAGGCCACGTCGCCCACGCGTGGCTCGGCGTGGAGGGCGCCGACGTCGATGCCGCGACCGCGACGCGCGACGGCGTGTCCGGCGGCGCGAGCGTCCGCGGCGTGAGCACCGGCAGCCCGGCGCGCCTCGCCGGCCTCACTCCGGGCGACGTCGTCGTCGCGATCGACGGCGCGCCGGTGCGTTCGATGGCGACACTCGTCCTCCTGTTGCGCCAGCACCACGTCGGCGACGTCATCACCATCGCGTACGTGCGCGGCCGCCAGCACCGCTCGGCCCGCGCCACCCTCGCCGAGCGCCCGCGAAATCTCTAACGCAAACCTCACCCCTGATCGTTTTGGCACCAGAACTGCACGTCCTGGCGTGCGTTACTGGTGCCAAAACGATCAGGGGGCGCGCCGGCGGCGGCGCACAACGGCGACGACCGCGCCGGCGAGGCCGGCGAGCACGCCTCCGCCGGCGGCGAGCGCAACCTCCTGGCGCCGGCGGGCGAGGAGGGCACGCCACGCGGGCAGCGGCCGGGCGGCGACGAGTGCCTCCTCGTTCGAGTGCACCGGCCGCCACCCCTCCGCCTCCAACCGGTCGTTGGCGACGACCCACGGATGGACGAGATAGGGAACCACCGCCGGTGTGGTGTCGAGCAGGCCCGTCGCCCAGCCGAGGCGCATCACCCGGCGCGCCAGCCGCTCGGGAAGGGCGACGCCGAGCCCCGGCGAGACGAGTGGTCGCACCTGCTCACCCGGGACCCATCCGTCGGGCGCCACGTTGAAGGCGCCGGCGAGACCCTTGCGGAGGGCGAGCGCCACCGCCGAGGCCAGGTCGTCCTCGTGGACGCACTGCATCGGGGGCGGCGGCCGGCGGACCCGCACGGCCCCCGCGCCACGCCACGCGCGCGCCAGCCAGTGGTCGTTGTCGGGGTCGAGGGCGGGCGCGGGCCGCAGCACGGTGACGGCCGCGTCGGGATGAGCGCCGGCCCAGTCGGCGAGCAGGCGCTCGACCTCCACCTTCTGGGCGGCGTAGGCGAACGCCGGGTTGGGCCGCAGGGGCGCCGCTTCGGTGAGCGGCACCGGGTTGTCGGGCCACGCCCCGTAGACCATCGCGCTCGACACGAACACGAATGACTTCACGCCGGCCGTGGTGGCCGCTTCGAGAAGCCGCCGCGTGCCCGCGAGATTGACGCGCGCCAGGAGCTCCTCGTCGCGTGGCGGCCCGAACACCCAGGCGAGATGGACGACCGCGTCGGCGCCCGCGACCACGGGCACGAGATCAGCCGATGCGAGGTCGAGCCGGCGGAACGAGAGCTTGTGAGGCCGGAACCGGGGGTCGCGCGCGTCGATGCCGACGACCCGGTCGACCGTCGGGTCGGCGTCGAGGAGCCGCAACACGCGCTGTCCGACGTTGCCCGAGACCCCGGTGACGGCGACCGTGTGCATCGGGCTTACCATGCCTTCATGCCGGAGCCCGGTCCAACGGGACCGCTCAACCCGTTCGAGGGAATGCCCCTGTTCGGCGACCTCGCCCGCCTCTTCGCCAGCCAGGGACCACTCAACTGGGACCTCGCCCGCCAAGTGGCGGTGTGGGTTGCCACCGAGGGCCAACCCGAGGGCAACGTGGACCCGCTCGAGCGAGTAAGGCTCGAGGAGCTGGCCCGTGTCGCCGAACTCCACGTGGCCGAGCACACCGGCCTTCCCACCGCGGTGGCCGGCGGAATGCTCGCGGTGACGCCGGTCACCCGGAGCACGTGGGCCCTCCGCGCGCTGCAGGACCACCGCGACCTGCTCGAGCGACTGGCGACATCGCTCGCCGTGCCCGGCGATCCCGACGAGGGCACCGCACCCGACGCCGGCACCGAGCTGCTCGGCGGCATCGCGCAGCTTCTGGCACCGGTCCTGCTCGGCATGCAGGCCGGCTTCATGGCCGGCCACCTCTCGCGACGGTCGCTCGGGCAGTACGACGTGCTCCTCCCCCGCCCGCCGTCCGACGAGGTGCTGGTCGTCCCGGCGAACGTCGACGAGTTCGCCGACCGCTGGGCCCTACCCGTCGACGACCTGCGCCTCTGGGTGTGCCTGCGCGAGATCACCCACCATGCGGTGCTCGGCCGGCCGCACGTCCACGAGCGGCTCACCGACCTCGTCGGCCGGTACGTCTCCAGCTTCGAGGTCGACTCCGGCGGTGTCGAGGCCCGCCTCGGCGAGATCGACCCGACCGACATCGAGTCGTTCCAGTCGGTGCTCGGCGACCCCGAAGCGCTACTCGGCGCGATCCAGAGCGACGCCCAGCGCGCCCTGCTCCCGCGCATCGGCGCGCTGACTGCGGCCGTCACCGGCTACGTCGACCACGTGATGGGCAGCGTCGGCCGCCGGCTGATCGGGTCGTACGACCAGCTCCTCGAGGCCTTCCGCCGCCACCTCGTCGAGGAGAGCCCGGGCGACACCTACGTGGCCAGGCTGTTCGGCCTCCAGCCCGACCAGGCCCACTACGACCGGGCGACCGCGTTCGCCGAGGGCGTCGTGGAACGGGCCGGCGAGCGCGCCCTCGACCGGCTGTGGTCGTCGGAGCGCGAGCTGCCGACGGCCGCAGAGATCGACGCCCCCGGCCTCTGGCTCGCCCGCATCGACCTCCCCGCCGACTGACTACCCGACCACCCCTTTCTGGCGGAGGAAGCTAGGCGGGCGCCGGTGGTGCGCGACGAACGGCGCGCCGGCCCGCGACGTAGGAGGCGGCGGCGAACAGGGCGACGACGGCGAGCACCAGGTAGCCCAACCGGCTGGGGACAGGGACGACCACCGGGATGAGTGCGCCCACGACCCAGCTCAGCTGGAAGCGGGTCTCGAAGCGGGCGAACGACCGGCCTCGCGCCGCGTCCGGCGCGTCCCGCTGCACGAGGGAGTCGAACGCGAGCTTCCCGGCCGTGGCGGCGATGGCGACCGCGGCCGCCATGCCCGCCGCCCACGGCCTGCCGCCGGCGCGCGACGCGAAAAGGCCGACGACGGTCACCAGCACGAGGGCGCCCAGCAGGATGCGCTCCTCGGGGACGAGCCGCCGGAGCCTCGGCGCGGACGCGGTACCGATCAATGAGCCCGCCATGCTCGCCGCGAGCACGAGGCCGAACCACCATGACGGAGCGTGACTGTGGCGGAGGGCGAAGGCCAGGAGGAACGTCAGGAAGCCGACGCTCCCCCGCAGGAGTGCCATCGCCGACGCCGCCAGCACGATCCCCGCCGTGCGCAGGTCCGGATCGGTGCCACGCCCGGTCTTCTCCGTCGCCCGACCCGACGAGATGCCGAAGGCGGCGAGCCCGCCGCCCACGAAGACGACCGCGGCGAGTCGTAGCACCCAACGGGCACCGACGAGCTTGAGCACGGCGATGCCGGGTACCGAGGCGACGAGCCCGACGGCGATCGCGGCGAGCGCCAGCCGGGAGTTGGCGCCGACGAGCTCACGATCCTCGGCCACGGCCGCGGGCACGAGCGCGCTCTTGGCGATCGAGTACCCCTTCGAGAGCACGAGAACCGCGAACGCCTCGGGGAAGAGGAGGAGGCTCTTGAGGTCGTTGGCCATCAACAGGCACACGACCGCCCGGCCCAGCCCGGACACCACCACCATCGCCCGGCGGGCCCCGCCGCGATCGAGCAGCGGACCCAGGAGAGGCGCGATCACCGCGAACGGCGCCATCGTGAGCGCCAGGTAGAGCGCGACCCGCCCACGCGCCGCATGGGGCGAGATCGAGAAGAACAGCGACCCGGCGAGAGCGATGGTGACCAGCGTGTCGCCGGCGATCAGCACGACGTGGGCGACGAGGAGGCGCCCGAATGGCGTGGCCCGCAGCTCCTGCACCCTCCGTTCGGCCATCACCCGCGCACTCTAGAATTGGTCACTGTCATGGGTGACCTCTCGAACCTCCTCGGCGACGTCTACGGCGATGACGGCGACAAGGACAAGGACAAGGACGCGGCCAAGGACGCGGACAAGGACGCGGCGAAACCCACCGGCGCGCCCAGCGGCACGGACGACGCGGCGGAGGACGGATCCACGGCCCCCCCCGACGAGGGCAGCGCGCCCGAGTGGTCGGCCGACGAGCGACTCGACGAGGCGTTCGCCGAGTGGAGCCCGGGGCCGCCGCCCGAGGCACCCGAAGCCGAGCGCAAGGTCGTCGAGCTCGGTGACCCGGGTGACGGCGACCTGCACGAGGCGCTCGCCGCCGCACTGGCCGCGCCGGCGCTCGAGGGCGACGCCACCATGCCGGCGCCGGCGGGCGACGAGACCGTGGCGGATGCGGAGACGGTGGCCGCGACCGTGCCGATGGCGCGGCCGTGGCAGCGCAGCGACGACGACATCCTCCCGGCCGGACGGCGCCGCCGCGGGTTCCGTCTGCGCTGACGCCGCTCTAAGCGCCGGCCTCGAGCTCCGCTTCCTCCTCGGGGATGCCGAGGTCCCAGTCGAGGATGAGGTTCTCCCGCTCGGCGTCGCGGATGATCCGCTCGCGGTTCCGGCGGAACTGCGGGTCGTGCGGGGGAAGAAGGAGGAGCCGGGCCAACGCCCGCTGACGGAACTCCTCGATGAGTGACCGCTCGCCGAACTCGGAGTGAACCTCCCAGTGGGGCGCCACCGGCCCGAGGTAGACAACCCGGACGTGCCCGCGTGGGGGCTGCGGCGGCTCGAGCTCCTCGGGCACGGTCGACATGGCGAGGAGCCTACCCGGAGGTGCCTGAGGGCCGATCTTGTGACCCGGCCCGATCGTGGCCGTCTCTCTGCCGCGTCAAACTAAGGGAGGGAACCAGAAGCGCCGTTCACTCCGTATCACTCTCCGAGGGGCCCGGGGGCGTCACCCGTCGGCAGAGAGGCAGGTCAGACCACCATGGAGCAACCCGACAGCGACACCGCCTGGATGGACGCCGGGAACTGCCGGTCGGTCTCACCGTCGGTGTTCTTCCCCAGCGACGGTGTCGGCGTCGAGGTCGCCCGTCAGGTCTGCCGGGACTGCCCGGTGAAGACCGCCTGCCTCGAGTACGCCCTGGCCAACCACATCGACCACGGGGTCTGGGGCGGCACGTCCGAGCGGGAGCGCCGCCGAATCGCCCGCCGCCGCCGCGTCGGTGCCGGCCCCGAGCGGAGCCGGCCGCCCGGCTAGGGCTGGGCCGGCGGAGCGTCCTTGCCGCGCTCCGCGTCGCGCTGGGCCAGCAGGGCGTCGAGCTCGGCGCGGGTCATCGTGACCTTCTCGTCGGCGCCGGGCGCGGGCTCGTCCTTGGCGCCCTCGTGGGAGCCCGCCTTGAACTCCTTCGACGCCTGCCCCAGCGACCGGGCGAGCTTCGGGAGCCGGGTCGAGCCGAACAGCAGGAGCACGATGGCGAGGACGATGATCAGCTCCGGCACGCCAATGCTCACCTTTCGAGCCTACAGGCCTCGGCAAGGAGGTCCACGTCGTCGGGGCTGACGACGGCGAACGACAGGGCGCCGGCGCCGACGATCAGGGTGGACACGCCGAGCGCGGCCCAGCCCGCGACCTGGTCGCGAACCTCGTCGACCGTGCCGACCAGGTGGCCCTTCCTCCACTCGTCCAGGTCGCGTTCGGCCACCCCTGCCGGCGAGAGCCGCTGCATGCGTTCCCAGCGCCGTCCGAGATCGGCGCGGTCCTCGCCGACGAGGGCGTAGAGCCCGAGCGAGCGGGCCACGCTCCCTGGCTCGCGCCCGGCACGCTCGCACGCCGCGTCGAGCACCTTTAGGCGCTCGGCATACGCGGTGGGCGTGAACGTCCACGCCGCGTTCCAGCCGTCGGCGTGGCGAGCGGCCACCTCGATGAGACGGTCGCCGGCGCCGCCGACCCAGATCGGCGGCTCGTGCACGGGCCGGGGAAGGCCCCGCGCCGAGACCGTTGCGTAGTGCTGTCCCTCGAACGTGAACGGGGTGCCGGCGAACATGCCCCGCAGAATCTGTATCGCCTCGACGAGCTGCTCGAGTCGCGTGCCCAGCTTCTCGAACGGGATGCCGGCGGCCTCGTACTCGGGCGCGTACCAACCCGCGCCCATGCCGGCGATCAACCGTCCGTTCGACAGGACGTCGATCGTCGCCAGCGCCTTGGCCAGCAGGGCGGGCGGGCGCAGCTGCGCGCAGAGCACCAGCGTGCCGAGCCGGACGCGCGCGGTCGCCCGGGCCAGCGCGCCCAGCGCGGCCACCGGGTCGAAGGCGTCGTACTGCCCTCGTCCGCCGTACTTCTCGATACCGAGGAAGAGGTGGTCGGCGAGCCACACGGACTCGAAGCCGAGCGCCTCGGCTCGACGGGCATACGACAGAACCGTGTCGAACCGCAGCGGGCGCTCGCCCGGTACCGAGAAGTCGAACTGCGGCAGAGCCAACCCCACCTCCATCGCGCGAGCGTTACCACATGCTCGAGTGCGTCGTGAACGTCAGCGAGGGCCGCGACCTCGAGATCGTCCGGCGGATCGCGCGCGCGGCCGGGCGCGGCCTGCTCGACGTCCACTCCGACGCCGACCACAACCGTTCGGTCCTCACGCTGGCGGGCACGGCCGTCGAGGACGCGGCGCGCGCCGTCGCCGCCGAGACCGTCCGGCTCGTCGACCTCGGCACCCACACCGGCGCGCACCCGCGCATCGGCGCACTCGACGTCGTGCCGTTCGTCCCGCTCGACGGATCGTCGACGGCCGGGGCGCTCGCCGCCCGCGACCGCTTCGCCCGCTGGGCGGCGACGGAGCTCGCGCTCCCCTGCTTCCTCTACGGGCCCGAGCGGTCGCTGCCCGAGGTGCGGCGGGGGGCGTTCACGACGCTGGCGCCCGACCACGGCCCCGGAGCCCCGCATCCCACCGCGGGCGCCTGCGCCGTCGGCGCCCGACCGGTGCTGGTCGCCTACAACCTGTGGCTGGCCGCGGGCGACACCGCCGCGGCGGCCGCCGTCGCCCGGACGTTGCGAGGGCCGGCGGTGCGCGCCCTCGCCGTCGCCGTTGGCGCGCAGGCGCAGGTGTCGCTCAACCTCCTCGACCCGCTCACCTACGG
>VAXF01000243.1 GCA_005888395.1 Actinomycetota bacterium
GGCCTCGGTCTGAGGCTGCACGACACCCGCCACGGCACCGACCACGCGACGGCGTTCGACGACTGGTGGCCGTTCGCCCGTGACAACTACCTCGACCTTGCCGGTGACGCGCCGCCGCAGACGGTCTCGCTCTACTACGACCCGATCCTCGACGTGCACCACAAGCTGCCCGTGATGGTCGCGGTCATCAACGCGCTGTACCTCGCGCCACAACGGCCTGACGACGCTCGGCGCCTGTTCGACGCCGGGCTCGGAATGATTGGCGCGCTTGACGATGGACCACCGAGCGTGATCGGCGAAAGGAACACCGGTGTCGCGTTGCTGCTGGCACGAGAGTGGGGACTCGACGACATCACGTCGCGACTGGCGACCGCCGCGGACGCAACCTACGAGCCCACATGGGACACCGACCGTGGCGAGTTCACCTGGGGCTTCGGACTCGACGAGGAGCATCCGCGCGGGCAGTTCAACGCGATCATGGCCGCGGCCGAGGCGGTGACAGCGGGGGCGTGGGCGGCGTTGTCGACCACATCTGCATCGAACATCGACGGCGAAGTGGTCGGCGTCGACTTCCCGACCGTCGCGATGCGCCGGGCCGAGTGGGTGGATGGTGAGTTGTGGCTCGGGACGGCGCCGATGAACGACGCTGCCGTCGGTCAGCCAACGTCATGGCGTGTGACTGGCCTCGTCGACCCGTCCCGGTGGACGGCGAACGCGTTCGGTGACGTGCCGGTCGAGACGCGGGTCGACGGCCGCGACCTCGTCGTCGAGACGGTTGTGGGCGCACACACGTACGTCGTCTCGTCGTGAGCCTCACCGATTTGCTTGATCGCGACGCGTACCTCTCGAGGCTCGGCTTGGAGCTAGAGCCACCCTCAGCCGAGGCACTCTTCAGGCTCCATCGCGCGCACGTCGAGCGAGTGCCCTACGAGACCCTCTGGATCTTCCTTGGTGAGCGTTGGACCGTGGATGCCCGGAGATCGGCGGCGCGCATCGCTACTCAAGCGCGCGGCGGGTACTGCTATCACCTGAACGGTGCATTGAGCGAGCTCCTTCGCTCCCTCGGCTACTCGGTGACTCGTCATGTCGGAGGCGTGCATGGCCCCGGGGGCGCGAGCCAGGACGCGATGAGCAACCACCTCGTGCTCACGGTGCGCGACCTTCCAACGGATGACAACCCGGGTGGCGTGTGGTACGTCGATGCCGGCCTCGGCGACGCGCTCCACGAGCCTCTGCCGCTTGTCAGTGGTGCGTACGACCAGGGCCCGTTCCACCTACTGCTCGCGCAAACGCCGGATGGCGTCGGCGACTGGCATCTCACGCACGATCCGTCGGGTTCGTTCGCCGGTATGTCGTGGCGCTCGGCACGTGTGGGGATGGACGCGTTCGCCGAGCGTCACGGGTGGCTCTCGACGTCTCCGGAGTCCGGGTTCGTAAGAGTGCTGTCGGCGCAGAGGCGAGATGCGACCGGCGTCGACGTCCTGCGGGGCCTGACGCTCAAGCGGATCGGCGAGCGAGCGACCGAGTCGATAATCACCACCCCGACGGAGCTGGCCGATGCCCTTGCCGACGTCTTCGGCCTCGACATCGGGCGGGCCGGCGAGCAAGCACGTAGCAAGTTGTGGACCAGAGTGCATGCCGCGCACCTCGAGTGGGAGGCCACAGGGCGTGCCTGACCGGATGGCGAGACTCGGCCAGTTCACCCGGCAAACATGAGCCTCCACGAGCCGGCGTCGGCCACGACCACCCCGCCGAAAACAGCGGCTCCATCGTGGGCCGTGGTTAACCTCGATGCATGGCCCGGCTCGACTCGACGACGCGAGCCGACCTCCCGAACAGCGCGTTCGCCTACGTGGACTCCCGGGGCCGGCGGAGGCTGCCGATCCACGACGAGGCTCACGTCCGGAACGCCCTCGCTCGATTCAGCCAGGTCAAGTTCGAAGACGAAAACGCCCGCTCGCGCGCCCGCCAGAGATTGCTGAACGCAGCCAAGAGGTACCGGATCGTGCCGGTCGGGTTCATCACCGGTCAGCTGAAGTCGGAGCGTGAGCTTGGTGGGCTGCGGCCACGAGTGGAGCTTCCGTCCGGCTTTGTCACGATGCTGATGACCGACGTGGAAGGTTCCACGGCGCTGGTCCACCGCCTGGGTGAGCGCTACCGCGAGCTGATCAATGACCTGCGGGCAATCCTCAGAGACGCTGCCGTGGGAATGCTCGGCCACGTTGTCGAAACGCGGGCCGACGAGTTCTTCGCGGTGTTCGAAAGTCCCTGGTCCGCCCTTGACACAGCGGTGACCATCCAACGCGAGCTCCAAGGACGCTCATGGGCCGAGGACCTCGATGTGCGAGTCCGAGTCGGGATCCACAGCGGCTACCCAACGCTCAACGACGCGAACTACATCGGCATGCCCGTCCACACCACGGCGCGCGTCTGTGCGGCCGCTCACGGCGGACAGATCCTCGTCTCCGGCGACACCAGGGAGGCGGCCAGGGGATCGACGCCTGACGGTGTGCGCTTCAGAAGCCTCGGTGAGTACCGCCTGCGCGGTCTCCCCGACCCGGTGCCCCTCTTCCAGGTTGCGGCGAAGGAGCTCGTCTCCCGATTCCCGCTCCCGCGGACGTTCTCCTAGGACGATCCTGCCGGTCATCGCTCAAGTTCGCCGGCAAGCATGTCCATGAGGAGCGAGTCGTGGAAGGTTCCATCGGCGCCCCGCTCGTATCTGCGCATCACCCCGACCGGCCGGAATCCGACCTTCTGGTAGCAGGCGACGGCCCGGCCGTTGTCGACCGCCGGGTCGATCACGAGTCGGTGGTGCCCCTCGGCCTGCACCAAGTGGCGAGCGAGAGTACGAAGGGCGTCGACGGCCACCCCGGTTCCGTGCCAGCGAGTCGCGACGGCGATGTCCATACCGGCGTGTCGGTAGTCGGGGTCGTCTTCGTGCCACGACTGGATGACACCGGCGACTTCGCCGTCGATCGTGATCGTGTAGACGACGGTGTCGTCATCCGGGTGCAAGAGCTTCTCTTCGATCTTCGCCCGGTTGAAGCGGGGCCACCACTGAGCCACCGCCGGTTCGGTGAACATCGCCTCGAAGTCATCAGCGTCGTTGGCGTGGACGGAACGAAGAAGAACCCGATCACCCTTGAGTTCCACGACGCCATTCTGCTGCATGGCCTACGGAGCGGTCTCCAACCTCCACGAGCCGGCGTCGGCCACGACCACCCCGCCGCCGGGGTCGGCGAAGAGCGGCCCGATGA
>VAXF01000004.1 GCA_005888395.1 Actinomycetota bacterium
GCCTACCGGCGGGCGGGACGGCTGAGCGACGGGTGGTTCTCCCAAGTCCCACCCGGGCCCAAGCTCGACGACGCCCGAGAGGACGTCCAACGAGCCGCCCGCGACGCCGGACGCGACCCCGCGACCATCGGCATGGAAGGCCGTGTCAGCTGGGGTGAAGGAGGAGTCGAGAAGCTCCTGCGCCAACTCGGGCGCTGGCGTGACGCCGGCGCAACTCACGTAGCGATCAACACCATGGGCGCCGGCCTGCGCTCGGTCGACGACCACCTGCGCGCTCTGGGCGAGTGCGCCACGGCGCTCGAGCTCGAAAGGGCCCTTCTGAGACTTGACCTTAATTAAGGTATCCCTTATGATGCGCTCGGACCGCTCGAACTGGGGAGGAGCGCGTGAAGCCGAGGCTTCTTGTCATTGCCACCGTCGTCGCCGGGGTGTCGTTGGTCGCGGGCGGCGCCTGGTCTGCCGCCGGCGCCGACCCGGCGCAGGCCCCGCCGGGCACGACCTGCACATGGGGTGGCACGCCGGCCCAGCCGACGGGCACGTTCACGATCAGCCCTGGAGTCACGAACATCCCGCTCGACGCGCCGGCGCGCTTCTACGTCACCGGCGAACTGGCCGGTGATCCGGGCTGCACGGGGACGCTGACCTACATCGGCCAGATCGACGCCGGCGGAACGTGCTCGTTCGCGACGTTCGAAGGCGAGGCCGCGGGGATCCCGGGCATCACCCATTTCGCGGGCGTCGGCGTGGGCCCGTTCGGCCCGGCACGGCTCTACGACAAGGACGGGAAGATCGTCGCGAGCGAGAACGCCGACGTGAACACCGTGGACAACATCCCGCACTACCTGGACTGCGGCACGCCACAGGGATTCACGGGAGGGAACTTCAGCTCCGTGATCGTGTTCGTGGACCAGCAGTAGCTCGGCGCAGCTTGGCGGCGAGGTCCCCGCGCTCGGCCACCTCGATGCGGTCGAGCTCGAGCCATGCCTGCAGCTGCCGCAGCTCGTCGGCCAGCTCGGGGCCGACGCGGCCCGCGTCTTGTGCCGGCTCCAGGAACGCGCTCTGCACCATCAGGACCTTGCGCTGTCGATCGGCCTTGAGGTCGCAGCGCGCCACGAGCGTGTCGCCGAGCAGGAACGGGAACACGTAGTAGCCGTACATCCGTTTGGACGCCGGCACATAGAGCTCGATCGTGTATTTCATACCGAAGAGCCGCTCGATTCGGCTGCGCTCCCAGACGAGCGAGTCGAACGGGGTGACAAGGGCTCGGGCGTCGACGGACCGCGGGACGCGCAGGCCGGGGTGGGCGTAGGCCGCTTCCCTCCAACCGTCCACGCCGGCGGCGAGCAGCCTTCCCTCTTCAACCAGCTCCGACACGAGACGTTTGGCGATCGGCGCGGCGCGCCGGTCGCCTGGACCGTTCGGACGCTCCCACCGCGGTCCCGGTGGCAGTCGGTCCCGCCATCCGTCGACCTTGAGGTAGCCGGTGATGTCGCGGAACGTCCCGATGCCGCACGCCTTCGCCCCGAGGCAGATCAACTGTTTCATCGCCTCCTCACGCGGGGGCGCCGGCGCATCGAGTGCCGCCTTGGGAATGACGCGCTCGGCGATGTCGTAGAGGCGCTCGAAACCGCGACGTCGGGCGATGGCGACCAGCCCGGAGTCGTACAGGTGCTCGAGCGTTGCCTTTCCCGCGCCCCAGCCCCACCAGTTTCCCGACCGCCTACCGGGACTCGACAGCTCGGCCGCGGCGATGGGCCCGCGTTCGGCCACCTCGGCGTAGACCTCCGCCATGTACGTGCCGTGCTCGGAGCGCAGGTACTCCTGCGTCTCCTGGGCGTGCATGCGGTAGCGCACGAGCGGATACAGCGAGATCGGCAGCAGGCACGCGGCGTGTCCCCAGTACTCGAAGAGCTCGCGCCTGCGGTAGGCCAGCGAGTCGAGCGCGTTCATCGGGTAGGGGCCGAGCCGCGCGAACGCGGGCACGTAGTGCGCGCGGGCGAGCACGTTCACGGAGTCGATCTGGAAGGCATGCAGCCGTGCCGCGAGCCGGCGGACGTGTCCTAGGGAGGGCGTCGCGGGTCTCGGACCGAATCCCTGTGAGGCGACAGAGATGCGGCGCGCCTCCGGCAGCGACAGCATGATCGACACGGCGCGACTCCCCGACGAGTGTGACCGAGCGCGCGGGCTAACGGTCGCCGAGCACCTCGTCGCGCAGGTCGCGCTTGAGGATCTTCCCGGCCGGGTTTCGAGGCAGAGGCTCGTCGCGGAACCACACGTGGGTGGGCACGTTGAACCCGGCCAGCCGCGCGCGGACGTGGGTCTGCAACTCCTCGGTGGTGGCACGAGCGCCCGGCTTGAGGACGACGATGGCGCCGACCTCCTCACCGAGAACGGGGTGCGGGACACCGATGACAGCGGCGTCGGTCACGGCCGGGTGCTCGAACAGCGCCGCCTCGACCTCCACGCAGTAAACGTTCTCGCCGCCGCGGATCACCATGTCCTTGGCCCGGTCGACGATGTAGACGAAGCCCTCGTCGTCGATGCGGGCGACGTCGCCGGTGTGCAGCCAGCCGCCGGTGAACGTCTCGGCGGTCGGCGCGGGCTTGTTCCAGTAACCCTTCACGACGTTGGGGCCCTTGATCCACAGCTCGCCGATCGACCCCGCAGGGAGGTCGTTGCCCAACTCGTCGACCACCTTGAGGCTGACCACCGGTACGGCGGTCCCCACGCTGTCGGGATGGGTCACGTAGTCCTGTCCGCTGTTGAGCGTCGTCACCGACGACGTCTCGGTGAGGCCGTAGCCGTTGGAAGGGACGCGGCCGGGGAACAGCTCCTCGATCCGGCGCACGAGCTCGGGCGGCGCGGGCGCGCCGCCATAGCTGATGTTCTTCACGCTGGAGATGTCGCGCTTCGCGAAGTCGGGCGATTCGAGCACCTGCCAGACCATCGCCGGGACCCCACCGAAAATCGTGATCCGCTCTCGTTCGATCAGCTCGAGCGCGCGCTCCGGGTCCCACTTGTGCATGATGACGAGCTTCCCCCCGGCCGCGGTGTTGGCCACCAGCACCGAATGGCAGCCCGTGGCGTGGAAGAACGGCACCGAGAGCAGGTACGCGTTCTGCGCGCCCGTGCCCAGCCCCTCGCCGGTCGCCTCCCGGCCCGCCCGCATGGACGCCCGGGCCTGCCCGAACGCCAGCGACCACAGGTTGCCGCAGATGTTGCGATGGGTGCCGAGCGCGCCCTTGGGCTGGCCGGTCGTGCCCGACGTGTAGAAGATCGTCGCGTCGTCCTCGGGCTCGAGCGTCACGGCGGGCACCTCGGGCTCGACCGTTCGCCAATCGGCGCCGAGGACCTCCTCGAAGCGATCGACCCGGGAAGCGCTCTGCCCGGGCTCGGGCCGGGCGACGATCATCCCGGCTCGGGGCCCGAGGCGTTCGAGCCGCTCGCCGTCGACGAACACCACTCTCGACCCGCTGTCGCTGAGCCCGTACTCGAGCTCGGCTGCCGTCCACCACGCGTTGAGGGGCACGACGATCGCACCCGCGACTGCGGCCGCCCAGAAGGCCAGTGACCATTCGGGGTAGTTGCGCATGGCGATGGCGACCCTGTCGCCCTTCTCGACGCCGAAGTCGGTGGCCAGCCGCCCGGCCAGCGCGGCGACCTGGCGATAGTGCTCGTCGAACGTCGTGCGTTCGTCCTCGTAGACGAGGAACGTCTTGTCGCCGTGCAGCCGGCTCAGCTCGAGGACGCCTCGCAACGACGGCGGTGCGTGCTTCCATACACGCGTCGCCACTCCGCCGATCTCGAGCTCGTCGATCTCGAAGAGCTGGCCCGGCGCGGTGAGGGCGGCATCGACATCTGCAATCGACGGGATCATGGCCGATCAGCTTCGCAGATGGGCGAGGGCACTCCCACCGGGCTCGAGCCCGCCGTCGGGACCACGAGGGCTCCGAAGCGGAGGACGGTCGCGCCTGCCATCACCGCCTGCCGGGCGGTGAGCGCGGCTGCGACCGCGTCGCGCTCGTCCTGGTTCCGCACCCCGTCGAGCCCGGTGACGCCCTGAAGTCGCAGCCACTCCAGGCCGCGGGTCGTCCACACGGCGCGCGTACTGCGCGCCGGGGGGCCGAGCCAGGCGGTCCACGAGGCCGTCGGGAAGCCCTCGACCACCGGGATGTCGAGCTGTCGCAGGCGTGCCCACAGGTCGAGGCCGCACTCGATCCACTCGAAGTAGCCGTCGGCGCGACGCGCCGCGGTGGCTTCATCGGGTGTGAACCTGATGCCGCACACGCGGCTCCTGGCAAAGCTCCGCTCGCAAGGGCGCGACCGCTCGCCCGGCGGGGCCCACTCGGCCGGAGCGTCGACGGCCACCATTCGGACGTGCGCGGGGAGCGCGCGGCTCAGGACGTCCGCAGCGCCGAATCGCGCCAGCTCGACCAGGCGGAGCTCGTCGTCGATCACGGCTACGTGGAAGCCCTTCCGACGGCCACCCACGTCGATCCCGATCCACTCGTTCGCGGCGCTCACGATGTGGACTCGGCGCGCGTCGCAACGACGTAGCAGCGGTCCGTCTGGTGCTCGTCGTCGTACGGAGGCCGCACCGTCCGTTCGTCGACGGCGAATCCGTTGGACTCGAGCTGGGCGGCGAGCGCGTCGGGATCGCGGAGGACAATCGTGACGTCGACCGTCCGGCCGAACCATTCTTCGAAGTGGATCGTGCCTTCGCCGGCATGGACAGCCATCACGGCGACGCCACCGGGCCGCAGCGCCCGGTGCCACTCGGCGAACACGCCGCCGAGGTGCTCGGCCGGCCCGTAGATGAGGCAGTAGAACGCGACGATCCCGGCGAACGCGCCGGCGCGCGCCGGAAGCCCGCCCAGGTCGGCCGCCAGGACGGGGCGGGTGGGATCGAGAGCCAGAGCTTCACGCAGCTGGCCGACGGACGCGTCGGACGCGATGACCGGAACACCCCGTGCGCGCAGGTACGCGCCCACCTGTGCCGGGCCCGACCCCACCTCGAGAACGGGTGCACCCGTAGGGAAGCGCCGGGCCACCCGGTCGAGCAGCCGCCGGTCGAACGGCTTGCGGTCCAGCTCGTCGGCGAACTGGCGGCGATACAGGTCCGCGACCCGGTCGAACGACGTCGTCACCCGCGCCGTCTCTCGGCGCCGGTCGTTGCTCACACAGCGGACGTTACGCGGGAGCTTCTACGATGGTGGCCGCAGGGGGTGACGGGACGATGGTGCAACGCGTGCTGGTGGTCGACGACGAACCCGACGTCGCGTTTCTCTGTCGCGTCAACCTCGAGATGGAAGGTTACGAAGTGCTCACGGCGGACGACGGGCAGACCGCGGTGGAGGTGGTGGGCGCCGAACATCCCGACGCGGTGCTCCTCGACATCATGCTTCCGCGGCTCGACGGCTGGAGCGTGCTGTCGGCCATCCGGGCCGACCCGTCCACCGCCGAGATCCCCGTGGTGATCATGAGCGCGAAGCCGCGCGAGGGCAGGTCGCTGGAGGGCGCCATCGAGTACATCGAGAAGCCCTTCAGCCGCGATCAGCTCGTGCGGGCCGTGAGGGGCGCGGTTACCGGGGACGCGAGCGAGACCTAGGCGCGCACGAGGCGGCCCGGGCGGGCACCCGTGAGCTCGCCGTCCTCGATGGTCGCCTCCCCGGCGACGAACGTGGCGCGGTAGCCGTCGACGCGCTGTACGAGCCGACGTCCGCCCGCGGGCAGGTCGAACACCATCTCGGGCGCGTGCAGGCGGAGAGCCTCGAGGTCGACGAGATTGAGGTCGGCGCGCTTGCCCGGCTCGACGGTGCCGCGGTCGGTGAGACCGTAGACCGCGGCAGTGCGTCCGGTCTGCAGGTGCACGGCCTGCTCCAGCGGGAGGCGCTCGCCGCGCACGCGGTCGCGCGCCCAGTGCGTGAGGAGGTACGTGGGCATGCTCGCGTCGCAGATCAGCCCGCAGTGGGCGCCGCCGTCACTCAGGCCGAGGACGGTACGGCGGTGCGTCATCATCTCGCGCAGCGCATCGTGGTTCTTGTCGACGTAGCTGGCCAGCGGGGCGAACAGCAGTGCCTCGCCTCCACGTTCGAGGAGCCAGTCGAGGACGACCGCCTCGGGCGTCCGCCCCTCGCGCTCGGCCGCAGCCGCCGCGCTCGTCTCGGGAGCCGGCTCGTAGTCGGGCGGGTCGCCGAGCGGGAAGATCTGGTCCCACCGCGAGATGAGCGCGATGGCGATCGTGTTCTCGGTGGCCGGCCGCTCCTCGAGCAATTGGGCCCGCACGTCCGGCTCACGTAGGCGCCTCACGCGTTCGCCAAGGGGCAGGTCGGCGAGCGACCGGTAGGTAGGGTGGGTGATGAACGGATGCAGCGACGACTGCAGCCCGAAGAGCATGCCGGTGGGCCGGCACGACACCTGCGGCACGACGTGCAGGCCGCCGGCCGCGAGCTGGTCGGCGTCGGCCAGCGCGTCGCGGTAGCCCGTGGGTGCGTACGGCACCTGGGCCAGCGCGTAGGTGAGCGTGGCGCCGGTGCGGCGGGCCAGCTCCACCATCCACGTGCGCTGGGCCTCGCCGTCGGGCTGGTCGGCCACGACCTCGAACACGCCGTGGCCCGCACCGGCGAGGGCGTCGCCGATAGCGAGCAGCTCGTCGGCTGGGGCCGCGGTGCCGGGCACGAGCCCGTGCCGCGAGCGGTGCAGGATCGTGCGCGAGGTGGTGAAGCCGACGGCTCCTGCCTCGAGTGCCTCTTGCACGAGGCGCGCCATCGCCTCGATCTCGTCGGCGGTGGCGTCGTCGTGAGCGCGCTCGCCGAGGACATAGGCGCGCACCGCGGCATGGGGCACCTGAGCCGCGATATCGAGCACGCGCGGCACCCGGTCGAGGGCGTCGAGATAGTCGGCGAACGACTCCCACTGCCAGTCGATGCCCTCGTGCAGCGCGGTGCCCGGGATGTCCTCGACACCCTCCATCAGCTCGATGAGGAAGTCCTCGCGACCCGGGCGCACCGGCGCGAAGCCGACTCCGCAGTTGCCCATGACGACGGTGGTGACGCCGTGCCAACTCGACGGCGTGACGTCGGGGTCCCAGGTGACCTGCCCGTCGTAGTGGGTGTGGATGTCGACCCATCCCGGCGTGAGCACGAGCCCGCCGGCGTCGACCTCACGCCGCCCTCGCTCATCGGCCTCGCCAACCGAGGTGATGCGACCGGCGTCGACGGCCACGTCGCCGGTGCGCCGCGGTGCGCCGGTGCCGTCGACGATCGTGGCGTCCCTTATGACCAGATCGTGCATGGTCCAGGAGCGTAGCCTCGGCACCCGATGACATTCCGAGGCTGGCCCGCAGAGGCGATCGAGTTCTACGAAGGTCTGGAGGCCGACAACTCCAAGACCTACTGGCACGAGAACAAGCCAACGTACGAGAAGGTCGTGCGCGGGCCGATGGAGGAGCTGCTGGCCGAGCTCGCGGGTGAGTTCGGCGCAGGAAAGATCTTCCGGCCGAACCGCGACGTCCGCTTCAGCCGCGACAAGTCGCCGTACAAGACCGCGATGGGCGCAACCCTCGCCGGAGGCGGTTACGTGCAGCTCTCGGCCAACGGGCTCGGCGCGGGCACGGGGATGTATGTGATGGCGCCCGACCAGCTCGACCGCTACCGGCGCGCGGTGGCCGGCGAGCGCACCGGCGCCGAACTGGTCGCGATGGTCAAGCGCCTCGCGAAGTCGCGGATCGAGGTGAGCGCCCACGAGTCGCTGAAGACGGCGCCGAAGGGCTACCCGAAGGACCATCCGCGCATCGCCCTGCTGCGGCAGAAGGGCCTGATCACGTGGAAGCAGTGGCCGGTCGGCGCGTGGCTCGGCACGCGCAAGGCCAAGGACCGCGTGGTGGAGTTCCTGCGAACGTCGAAGCCGGTGAACGACTGGCTCGACGCCAACGTCGGCGAGTCCGAGCTCCCCGACGACCGCCGCTGACCTTCAGGCGGCCGCCTTGGTCCAGCGGAAGCAACGCGCGGCGACGGCGGCGCCGAGCACCGCCCAGGCTCCCATCAAGAGCAGGCCGGTGGCGCTCACGCTCTTGCCCAGGAACGGCGCCCGCAGCGCGTCGGCGAGCCGGCCGACAGGGAAGAGACCCGTGGCCCTGAGCAGCCACCCGGGCCGGTGCTGGAAGGGGAAGAAGACGCCCGACACGAGGGAGAGCGGGATGTAGCTCGCGTTCGTGATCGCGCCCGCCGACTGGGCATGGCGGATGAAGCCGCTGAGCGCGAGGCCCAGCGCGCAGAAGCACGCCGATCCCACGGCCACCACCGCGAGGAGTGCGGGAACGCGGGCGGGCGGCAGGTGGACGCCGAAGAGGAGGGTGCCCGTTGTCACCACGACGATCGTCATCAGGAGGCTCACGAGCAGCGACGAGCCGATCTGGCCGGCGAGGAACACCCACGGAGGCAGGGGCGTGGCCCGGATGCGCTTGAGCACGCCCTGGTCGCGCAGGATGGCGATGGTCGCCGCCAGGTTCCCGTAGTTGGTGGCGATGAGGCCGAAGGCGAGGATGCCGGGCACGAGCATCACGACCGTGCGGGTGCCGTCGCGCAGGTGGTCGCCGTGGTTCATGAAGCCCTCCACGACGACGAGCACCACCGGCAGGATGAACGTGAAGAACGCGGCCTCGGGGTTGCGCCAGAAAGCCTTCTGCTCGAGTCGTACCCGCCGGCCGGTGAGAGCGACGGCGGTCATCGTGTCGCCCCCGATCCCGCCAGCGCGAGGTAGATGTCCTCGAGCGTCGGCGGCGCCACGGCGAGGCCGCTCAGGTCGAGGTGCCGCCGTCGGGCCCATGCCAGCAGCGTGTAGAGCGCAACGTCGGGCTCTCTCGTGGCGATCATGACCTTGCCTCCCTCGGCGGCGATCTCGCCGGGGACGGCCGGCAGGTCGTCGCCCGATCGTCCTTCGGGCAGGTGGAACGAGACGTGCGTAGGCGCGAGGTGGCGGCCGGCGAGGCGGTGGGGCGCGTCGTCGGCGACGATCAGGCCGTCGACGAGCACCGCGACCCGGTCGGCGAGCTCCTGGGCCTCGTCCATGTAGTGCGTGGTGAGCAGCACGGTCTTGTCGAGGGCGGCCAGGTTGCGGATCGCCGCCCAGCAGCGCCGGCGAGCGGCGGGGTCGAAGCCGGTGGTGGGCTCGTCGAGGAAGACCAGGTCGGGGTCGCCCGTGAGCGCGAGGGCGAGATCGAGCCGTCGCTGCTGGCCGCCGGAGAGCGCCTTGATCGGCGCGGCCGACTCGCCGCGTAGCTCGACGATGTCGAGCAGCTCGTCGCGCGGCCGCGGGTGCGGGTAGTAGTCGCGGTAGGCATCGAGCAGCTCGGCCACGCGCAGGTCGGCGGGCAGCGCGCACTCCTGGAGCACGATCCCGATGCGCTGCCGGAGCGCGAGGGGCTGGCCCGCGGGGTCGAAGCCGAGGACGCGCACGGTGCCCGCGGTGCGGTTGCGGTAGCCCTCGAGGATCTCGACCGTCGTCGTCTTACCGGCGCCGTTGGGGCCGAGGAGGCACACGACCTGCCCGTCGGCCACCTCGAGGTCGATGCCGCGCACCGCCTCGTGGTCGCCGTACTGCTTCCGCAGGCCTTCCACGACGATGGCGCTCATGCTTCGTCCGGTGTCGACGCGCTCGCGACGAGCGCGAGCGCCTTGGCGAAGATGTCGTCCGGGATGTCGTCGGGCTGCCGGAGCTTCAGCATCCCGAGCCCTTCGACGAGGGCGAAGTAGATGAGTGTCATCTCTTCGGCCGGCAACGGCAGCGTCAGCCCTTCCGCCTCTGAGTACTCCGCGATCAGCCGTGCGTAGGTCGCCCGCGTGTCGCTGAAGCGCTTGCTGAACTTGCGGCGCAGCTCGGGGTGGCGGGCGACGTGCACCGAGAACTCCACGCCCAACAGGTACGACTCGCGCTCGTGCTCCACCGTCCAGGCGTAGGCGTTGCCCGCCTGCTCGGTCTGGTGCCGGAGGTCGTCGTGGACGTTGACCTCGGTCGCGATGGCCATCAGCCGGCGGTCGAGGCGCTCATCGAGCAGGGCGACGATCAGATCGTCCTTGCTCTCGAAGTTCGAATAGACGGCGCCCTTCGTGAGGCTCGCCTCTTCCGCGACCTCGTCGAGCGAGGCGGCTGCGAAACCCCGCCGGGCGAACACGGTGGCCGCGGCGTCGAGCAGGCGGGTGCGGGTGCGGGCCTTCTTCTCCTCCCGGCTGGGCTTCTTCGTCCTCGTCGCGGTCGGCGCCATGGGTTCCTCTCCCATACCGGCTGGTATCAGATTCTCGAGAGTATGCGATACTTCCCGGTATCCGTCAAGGGGCGCGCCCCGCTCGGGCGTGACGCATCATGGGCCCGGGCATGGGATGGTTCTCGGCGCCCGGGTACTGGCTGAGCCGGCTCGTGTTCGAGCGGGCGCTCGGCGTCATCTACCTCGTCGCGTTCCTGGTCGCCGTCAACCAGCTCCGCCCCCTTGTGGGCGAGCACGGCCTGCTGCCGGCGCCGCGCTTCCTGCGACTGGTGAGCTTCTGGCAGTCGCCGAGTCTCTTCCACTGGCGCTGGTCCGACCGCCTCGCCGCCGCCGCCTCGTGGACCGGTGTCGCGCTGGCCGCCGCCGTCGTGGCGGGGCTCCCGCAGGCGGCGCCGCTGTGGGCGTCGATGCTCGTGTGGGCGGCGCTGTGGGGGCTGTACCTCTCGATCGTCAACGTGGGCCAGACGTTCTACGCCTTCGGGTGGGAGTCGCTCCTGCTCGAGGCCGGCTTCCTCGCCGTGTTCCTCGGACCGGACCGCGTGGCGCCCCCGGCGCTGGCGATCTGGCTCGTGCGGTGGTTGCTCTTCCGGGTGGAGTTCGGCGCCGGCCTGATCAAGCTCCGCGGCGACCCGTGCTGGCGGGACCTCACGTGCCTGCGGTACCACCACGAGACCCAACCGATGCCCAACCCGTTGAGCTGGTGGTTCCATCACCTGCCCGCGTCGCTGCACAAGGTGGAGGTGCTGGCGAACCACGTCGCACAGCTCGTCGTGCCCTTCGGACTCTTCGCGCCGCAGCCAGTGGCGTCGATCGCGGGCGGCCTGATCATCGTGACGCAGGGCTGGCTCGTGCTGAGCGGCAACTTCTCGTGGCTCAACGCGGTCACGATCACGTTGGCGACCGCCAGCCTCGACGACGCGCGCCTCGGCAAGGTGCTGCGTATCACTCATCGCCATCTTCACGCGTCGCCGCTGTGGTGGGAGGGACTCGTGATCACGCTGGCGGTGGGGATCGCGGTCCTCAGCTGGTGGCCCGTGCAGAACCTCCTCGGCCGGCACCGGCGCCAGCGGATGAACTACAGCTTCAATTCGCTGCACCTCGTCAACGCCTACGGCGCCTTCGGCCACATCACCAAGGTTCGATACGAGATCGTGTTCGAGGGTACCGACGACATCACCGTCACGCAGGCCACCGTCTGGCGGGAGTACGAGTTCAAGGGCAAGCCCGGCGACCCGAATCGGCGACCACCGCAGATCGCGCCGTACCATCTGCGCCTCGACTGGCTGATGTGGTTCGCGGCCATGTCGCCCCCCGACGCGCATCCGTGGGTCCTGGCGCTGGCCACGCGGCTGTTGGAGAACGACCGCCCGACGCTCGCGCTCCTCAGGTCGAGTCCGTTCTCGAACGCGCCACCGACGTTCGTGCGCGCCCGCCTGTACCACTACCGGTTCACGACCCGCGAGGAACGGCGCGTAACGCGCGCCTGGTGGGCGCGGACAGAGGTGGGGGAGTACCTGCCGCCCCTGACGCTGGCGGCGAGGGCCGGTCGCTAGTTTGGATGTCGGCGAAAGGACACAACTCGTGGCGCTTTTCGGGCACAAGACACGGATGCCGGCGGAGGACGAGGCGCTCGCGGGCCGGCCCGGCCGGATGCCCGTTCCGGCCCGTCATTTCGTGAAGGACGCCCCGCTCGAGCCGCCGTTCCCCGACGGGCTGGAGCAGGCGGTGTTCGGCATGGGCTGCTTCTGGGGCGCCGAGCGCAAGTTCTGGGAGCTCGACGGCGTCTACACGACGGCGGTCGGGTATGCCGGCGGCTTCACGCCCAACCCGACCTACGAAGAGGTGTGCAGCGGCCGCACCGGCCACACGGAGGCGGTGCTGGTGGTGTTCGACCCGCAGCGCGTCGGCTACGAGGAGCTCCTGCGCGTGTTCTGGGAGAGCCACGACCCCACCCAGGGCATGCGACAGGGCAACGACGCCGGCACCCAGTACCGCTCGGCGATCTATGCGTACTCGGAGCTCCAGCGAAAGGCGGCCGAGACGTCACGCGACGCGTACCAGCAGATGCTGCGCGACGCGGGCTACGGCGAGATCACCACCGAGATCCGCGACGCGCCGGAGTTCTTCTACGCCGAGGACTACCACCAGCAGTACCTGGCCAAGAACCCGTTCGGCTACTGCGGCATCGGCGGCACCGGCGTCAGCTGTCCCGTCGGCATCGGTCGCGATCACCCGTAGGCGCGTAGGCGGGGCCAGGTCGCCGACCAGGAGGCACGCGGCCCGTCACAGACCCAGACGCCCCAGCCGCGCTCCATGTTGTCGACGTGGTGGCGGTTGTCGAGGGTGGCCGCGCGCGCACATCCGACGAGGTAGCGGTCGAGTAG
>VAXF01000244.1 GCA_005888395.1 Actinomycetota bacterium
TTCTCCATCGGAGTCTCCAGTCTGTGCTTGAGGCCGCTGAGCCCGGCGGCCCACGGCTCGGCGTACTTGCTCACCCAGCGGTCGTGGACGAGCCGGATCGGGACCGGGTTCAGGAAGTGGAGCTTCTCCCGCCCTCGCCGCCTGGTGACCACGAGGCCGGCGTCCTCGAGCTGGCGGAGGTGCTTCATCACGCCGAAGCGGGTCATCGGGATGCGCCCCTCGAGCTCGCTGAGCGTCTGGCCGTCGTCGCGGAACAGCTCGTCGAGCAGGCTCCGTCGGGTCGGGTCGGCGAGGGCCCTGAACACCACGTCCACGTTCACGACTATAGGTGACCATTTGGTCACATGTCAAATGGACTGGGAGTCGGTCTCTACGCTCTCGGCGTGCCTTCGTTCACCACGGACACGGTCGTGGCGATCGAGGCGGCGCGTGACGGCCTCCAGCGGGTCCGGCTGGACTCCGGGCGGCGTGCGTTCGTGCTGACGCAGCTGGTCGGGCCGGTGGCGGTGGGGGACCGGGTCGTCGTCAACACAACCGCAGTCGACCTCGGGCTCGGCACCGGGGGCTCCGACATCGTCCACTGGAACCTGGCGCGCGACGCGTGGTCGGAGCCCGGCCCCGGACACGTGATGAAGCTGCGCTACACCAGCCTCCAGGTGGACACCGGGTCGACCGAAGAGCTCGAGAGCTACGAGCCGCGGGCTCCGCTGGCGGCCGCGCCCGTGGTGGCCTGCGCGCTGCACAGCCAGGTCGCCTGCGTGGCGGCGGCGTTCAGGCACCTCGCGCCGGCGCGCCGCCTCGTCTACGTGATGACCGACGGTGGCGCGCTGCCGATCGCGATCTCCGACCTCGTGGCGGGAATGCGTGATGCCGGCCTCGTCGACGCGACCGTGACGTGCGGCCACGCGTTCGGTGGTGACCTCGAGGCGGTCAACGTCTACTCCGGCATCGAGGCGGCTTTCGCCGTCACGGGTGCCGACGCCGTCGTCGCCGGCATCGGGCCGGGCGCCGTCGGCACCGGCACGACGACCGGCCACTCCGGGCTCGACGTGGCCACGGTCGTCAACGCGACGATCGGCCAGAGCGGACGCGCGATCGTCAGCGTGCGCTACTCCGACGCCGACCCACGTCCTCGGCATCGCGGCGTGAGCCACCACACCGTCTCCGCTCTCGCGCTGGCCCGGCCGGGCGCGCTCGTGCCGGTGCCGCGGCACCAGCCGCGGTTCGAAGCCGTGGGCCACGACGTCGTCGAGGTCGACGTTCCCGACGTGCCCGCACTGCTCGCCGCCTCCGGGCTGGAGGTCACGAGCATGGGCCGCGGCCCCGCCGACGACCCCCGCTTCTACGCCTACGCCGGCGCCGCGGGAGCGGCCGCGGCCGCCCTTCTAGCCTGAGCGCGCCATGGCGCGTCTCGAACGCCTGATCAACCTCACCGCCACGCTGCTCGACGCCGACCGGCTGCTCTCGACCGAGGAGCTGCGGCGGCGGGTCCCCGGTTACCCCGACGAAGAGAGCGCGTTCCACCGGGCCTTCGAGCGCGACAAGGAGACGCTGCGCGACATGGGCGTCCCGATCGAGATCGAGCTGCTCGACCCCCTCGACCCCAACTCCTACGGCTACGGAGTCTCGAAGGACGCGTACTACCTGCGCGACCCGGGGCTGGCGCCGGACGAGCTGGCCGCCCTCCGCCTGGCCGCGTCCGCGGTGCGGCTCGAGGGCGCCCGCGGCGTCGAGGCGCTCTGGAAGCTGGGTGGTGCGACCAGCGAGCAGGAGCTGGCACCGCCCATGGCGTCACTCCCGGGCAGCGAGCAGCTGCCGGTGCTGTTCTCGGCAGTCGGCGAGCGGCGGACCGCGACCTTCCGCTACCACGGTGAGGACCGCACGGTCGACCCGTTCGACCTCTCGTTCCGGAACGGCCACTGGTACCTCGGGGGCCGCGACCACGCGAACGACGAGCGCCGCACCTTCCGTCTCGATCGCTTCGAGTCCCGGGCCCGGCTCGGACCGCCCGGCGCCTTCGAGCGTCCTGCCGTCCCTCCCGCTGCGCCCGCGCAGCCATGGGAATGGGGCGACGAGGAGAGCGTGGTCGCCTCGCTGGTCGTCGATGCCACCCACGCGGGCCCGGCCGTCGAGCTCTTGGGCGCCGACGCAGTGCGAGAGCGTCACGACGACGGCAGCGTGGTGCTCGCCGTCTCCGTCACCAACCGGCCTGCATTCCGTTCGTTCGTCCTCGGCTTCCTCGACCACGCCGAGGTGCTCGGACCGGCCGAGCTGCGCGACGACATCGTGAGCTGGCTGAGGTCGCTGTGCCGCCCCTGAACGCGGCCGACCGCCTCCAACGGCTCCTGTCGCTCGTGCCGTGGGTGGTCGCCCATGACGGGCCGCCGATCGAGGAGGTCTGCTCCCGGTTCGGTTGCACCGAGGCGGAGCTCCTCGCCGACCTCGAGCTGCTCTTCGTGTGCGGTGTGCACCCTTACACGCCCGACGCGCTCATCGACGTGGAGCTCTCCGGTGGACGCGTGTGGATCCGCTACGCCGACTACTTCGCCCGGCCGCTGCGGCTCACCGCCACCGAAGGACTGGCGCTGGTCGCCGCGGGGCGCACGTTGCTGGCTACCCCGGGGGCCGATCCCGACGGCCCACTCGCGCGCGCTCTCGCCAAGGTGGCGGCGACGCTCGGCATCGAAGCCGGCGGCGCGCTGGAGGTCGAGCTGGCGGCCGCCCGGCCGTCGGTGCTCGCGGTGCTGCGCGACGCCGCCGGCGCCCGGCGGCAGGTGGAGCTCTCCTACTACTCCTACGGGCGCGACGAGCACACACGACGGGTGGTCGACCCATACCGGGTCTTCAGCGCGGCCGGCTACTGGTACCTCGACGCGTACTGCCACACCGCCCGCGAGCCGCGGCATTTCCGGGTCGACCGCGTCGAGGACGCCACTCTTCTCGACGCGACGTTCGAACCGGGCGCGGACGATGACGGCGATCTCAGCGTGTACGAACCACGTCCCGACGACCCCCGAGTCGTCCTCGAGCTCGTGCCGGCGGCGCGCTGGGTCGCCGAGCAGTACCCCGTCGAAGAGGTGGCCGAGCTCGACGGCGGGCAGTTGCGCGTGCGCCTCGTCGCGAGCGAGCGAGCGTGGCTGGAGCGGCTGCTCCTCCGCCTCGGCCCCGAGGCCCGGGTGGTCGAGGGCGACGGCGCCACCGCGTCGGAGGCCGCCTGCCGATTGCTCGCGCGCTACGGCGGGTAGCCTGCGCCTCCCCGTGGACGAGAACCTGCCGCCGGCTCCTCCGGTGTCCGGTCGGCGGGTCTCCGGGTCACTCCGGTCGGCCATCGAGTGGACGCTGATCGTGGTCGGCGCGCTCGTGGTGGCGCTGATCGTCAAGGCCACCGTCCTCCAGGCGTTCTACATCCCCTCGGAGTCGATGACGCCGACGCTGAAGGTGGGCGACCGCGTCCTCGTCAACAAGCTCAGCTACCACGTGCATGCCGTGCATCGCGGCGATGTCGTGGTGTTCAAGCGCCCTCCGAAGGAGGAGGACCCCAACGTGCGTGACCTCATCAAACGCGTGATCGGCCTTCCACGCGAAACGATCGAGACGCGCGACGGCATCGTCTACATCGACGGCCGTCGGCTCGACGAGCCGTACGTGCACGGCGAGCTCACCGACAACCCCCCGATTCCGAAACAGGTCGTGCCACCGGGCCACTACTGGGTGATGGGCGACAACCGGAGGAACTCGCGGGACAGCCGCTCCTTCGACGCCATCTCCCGCTGGGCCACCTGCGACTGCTGTAGCACTGCGACCATCCGGTCGACGTGGTCGCTGTACACGGCGTCGACGCCCATGCGGAGCAGTGCGTCCAGCACCCGTTCGAACTGGGCGTCCCACGCGAACGCGTAGCGGCCGAAACGATGGAACAGCGTCGTCATCCCGCCGCTCCAGTCGGTGTGGTGCAGGTTCACCGCATCGACACCCGCCGCTCGCAGCTGGGCGGCGCGGCGCTCGGGCCCCGGCCTCATCGCGCGCAACCGCGTCGACTCGACGAGGCGCACCTCGTCCGAGAGTGACCGCCACGACGCCACCTGCTGCCAGTCGGGATGGCAGAGCCACAGGCGGCCGACGGCGCCGGCGGCACGCGCCAGGTCGATCACGGCCCCGGCCGCGGCCACGTCCTTGACGTCGAGCGAGAGCTCGTACTCCGCGCCGCACGACGCGTACAGGTCCTCCAGCGCGGGGATGTGAGCCGGCAGGTCGCGCCGGGCCACGGTGCCGATCGCCTGGCGCCGGACCGCGCGCCCGACGAGCCCGTCGTGATCGAGCACCGCGACGCCGTCGGCCGTCAGCCACACGTCGCTCTCGAGACCGGTCGCGCCCAACCGGAGGGCGAGCTGGAAGGCCTCGAGCGTGTTCTCGGGCGCGTGGGCGCGGGCGCCCCGATGGGCGAACGCAATCGGAGGCGTCAGGAGCGACCGCACGGCCACCCCGGGAGACTACGAACTAGAGGAGGACGAGCTAGGGGACGACGACCGTCTGCCGCTCCTCGGTCACGCGCGGAACCGTGAACGTGAACCGGCTGCCCTGGCCCAGCCGGCTCTCGCACCAGATGCGCCCACCCTGCGCCTCGACCAGCCGGCGACAGACGTACAACCCGAGCCCCGTGCCGCCGTGGGAGCGGGTGGAGGACCCGTCGAGCTGCCGGAAGCGCTCGAAGAGCAGGGGGATGTCGCCGGAGAAGATCCCTTCGCCGTGGTCGACCACGCTCACCTCGAGGTCCTCGCCGCGGTCCGCGATCTCGATCTCGACCTGGCCCTTCGAGTACTTGAGCGCGTTGTCGAGCAGGTGCTGGAGGACCTGGTCGACCTTGCCCCGGTCGAACTGGAAGCGGAGCCCGCTGCGAGGACGCCGCACGATCACCCGGTCGCCGAAACCGGTGCCGGCAGCGTCGGCGGCCTC
>VAXF01000245.1 GCA_005888395.1 Actinomycetota bacterium
CTGCGAGTCGCGCTCGACGAGGATCTCGCAGCGGATGCGCGGCCACTCCCATTCCGTCACACGCGTCGCGATCGAGTGCGGCACCTCCTCTCGCACCCGCGCCAGCAGCTGCTCTCGGACCAGCTCCGCCACCCAGAACGCCTCGGGCACGTCGGTGACCATGTCGTCCGGGTACCACGCCGGACCGTCGGGCAGTCGGGCGGCGATCGCGTCGACCAGCGCGTCGACCCCCTCGCCGGTGCGTGCCGACACCGGGAAGTAGTCGCCCATCGCGAGCTCGGCCGCGGCCGCCAGCTGGGTGAGCAGCTGCTCGCTCGACGCGAGGTCGATCTTGTTCACCACGCACATCGCGTTGTCGTGGTCGGGGATGCGCTCGGCGATCCAGCGGTCGCCGCGGCCGAACGGCGCGGTCGCGTCGATCACGAAGCAGACGACGTCGACGTCGCCGATGGCGTGGGTGGCGGTGTCGTTGAGGCGTTCGCCGAGAAGCGTGCGCGGCTTGTGGATGCCCGGCGTGTCGACGAACACGACCTGGACGTCGCTCCGGTTGAGCACCCCCCGCACCTGCGTGCGGGTCGTCTGCACCTTGTCGGACACGATCGAGACCTTGGTGCCGAGGATCCGGTTGAGCAGCGTCGATTTCCCGACGTTGGGCCGCCCCACGAGGGTGGCGAAGCCCGACCTCATTCCTCGGGCCGGTCGTCCCCCGGCAGGCGCGTGATGCGAACCCGGCCGATGCGGCGACCCTGCACCTTCTCCGCCCGCAGCCGGTGGCCATCGAAGTCGACGGTCTCGCCCTCCGTCGGCACGTGACCGAGCAGGTTGAAGACGAACCCGGCGATGGTGTCCCAGTCGCCCTCGGGGAGCTCGGCGTGGAGCAGCTCGTTGACCTCGTCGATCGGCATGCGCCCGTTGACCCGCACGTCGCCGCCGGGCAGCGGCTCGAACGCCGGGTCCTCGACGTCGTACTCGTCGACGATCTCTCCCACGAGCTCCTCGATCAGGTCCTCGAGGGTGACGAGCCCGGCGGTGCCGCCGTACTCGTCGACCACGATCGCCATGTGGAGCTTCTCCTTCTGCATCTCGCGCATGAGCTCCGCCACGCGCTTGGTCTCGGGGACGAACTTGGCCGTGCGCATGAACTCGCGCACCGCCCGGTCGGCGCGACCGTCCTCGCGGCCCGCCCGTATGAGGTCCTTGACGTAGACCAGCCCGACGATGTCGTCGACGTTCTGCTCGTAGACCGGCAGGCGGCTGTAGCCGGCGGTGATGGCGACCTCCATCACGTCACTGACGCCCGCCGAGGCCTCGACACTGACCATGTCAGGACGCGGCACCATCACCTCGCGCACGACGGTGTCACCGAACTCGATGATCGAGTGGATGAGGGCGCGCTCCTCCTTCTCGATCACCTCCTCCTCGACGGCCACGTCGGCCATGGCCAGCAGCTCCTCCTCCGACAGGAACGGCCCCTGCTTGAGGCCCTTGCCCGGGAGCAGCGCGTTGGCCAGCCCGATGAGGCCGGTGGTCAGCATCCGCACCGGTGGGAAACGCACGATCGCGGCCACCGGCCGGGCCGCGAACAACGCGGCCCTCTCCGAGTGCTGGAGAGCCCACGTCTTCGGCGCGGCCTCGGCGAAGACGAAGATCACCATCACCTCGAAGGCGGTGGCGACGGCCACGCCGAGGGCGCCGAAGAGTCGCTCGCCGAGCACCCCGACCAGGGTCGCCGCCACCAGCTGGCAGAGCAGCAGCAGGAACAGCACCGAGTTGAGGAAGCGCTCGGGGTGCTCGATGAGACGCGTGAGCGCGGCCCCGCCGCGCCGGCCCTCCTCCTCGAGCGTTATGGCCTTGACGCGGTTGACGCGCGTGAGCGCCGTCTCCGCGGCGGCGAAGAACCCCGAGAACACGATCAGCACGATGATCGCGGCGAAGATCAGCCAGTCAGCGCCGTCCACGCTACGCCCTCATCGTCGGTAGAAGCGCTCGAGCAGGTCGCGCTCGCGCTGCTCCATCTCGTTCGCCTCGGTCTCGACCTCGTGGTCCATGCCGAGCAGATGGAGGATGCCGTGCACCACGAGCAGGGCGACCTCGTCGTCGTAGCTGCCGGCGTGCAACGGCGCGTTGCGCTCGGCCACCTCCGGGCAGATCACGACGTCGCCGAGCATCTGGGGCACCTCGGCGATCGAGGGCGGGTTGAAGCCGGGCCCGGGCCCGCCCGAGTCGGGCGAGCGGCCGCCCTCGACGATGTCCTCGTCGACGGGGAAGGCGAGCACGTCGGTGGGCCCGTCCCGGCCAAGGAAGCGTTCGTTGAGGTTGGCCATCGCCGTCTCGTCGATGAACAGCATCGACAGCTCGGCCTCACCGCGCACGCCCTCGGCCTTCAGCACGTCCTTGGCCAGCTGCACCCAGCGGATGGTGTCGACCACCACGACCGACTGCTCGTCGGCCACGAATATCTCGACGCCCATCAGACCCCCGGCGCCGAGCGCTCGTAGGCGTTGACGATCCTCTGAACGATCTCATGGCGCACCACGTCGCGCGAGCTCAGGTGGGTGAACTCCAGCCCGTCGATGCCCTGCAGGATCTGCTCGAGGCCGAGGACGCCGCTGCGCGCGTTCGGCAGGTCGATCTGGGTGACGT
>VAXF01000241.1 GCA_005888395.1 Actinomycetota bacterium
ATGAACCCGGCCGCACCCAGTCCACTCCCGGCCGCGCGCATGTCCTCGTACGTCAGGGGCGTCGCGAGGGCGGCCGCGGTCAGCACGGGGTTGGCGACGCCGGAGAACACCGCCTTCACCCGACGCCCCGGCCACACGCCCCCGCCGAGGCGCTCGATCACGTCCGCGAGGCTCGTGCCCATCTCGACCTCGCCCACCCCGGAACGGCGGACGTCGCCGACGACAGTGCACACGATGCTGCCCGGTGACTGACGCGTTCCGAATCGCCGGAACCACTCGGCCCCGTTGGCGAGGATGTGAGCGACGTTGGCGAGGGTCTCGACGTTGTTGACGAGGGTCGGGTTCGACTGGTGGAGCCCCTGGTGGCCGGGCTCGGGCTCGCTTGCCTCCCACCCGAGCTGCGGGGCGGTGGCGAACAGGCCGTGCTCGAACGGCGGCAGCATTCGTGGCAGTGGCGGTCGCCCCTCGACCACCTCGAGCAGCGCCTTCTCCTCGCCGAACAGGTACTCGTCGGGGCCCGAGACGACCGTGATCGGGATGTCGCCGGCGAGGCCGGCCGCCTGCATGTCCTCGATGGCGAGGGTGATCAGCTCGCGCTCGGGCGCGAAGCGCTCCTTGATCGCGACGAACGCGTCCCGGGCACCCATCGCCTCCGCGGCGATGGCGATGCCCTCGACGACCTGGTAAGGGTTCGCCCGCAGGATCGACCGGTCCTTGAACGTGCCCGGCTCACCTTCGGCCGCGTTGCAGACGACGTACTTGTGGGTGCCGGTGCCGCCCCGGACGGTCGCCCACTTGCTTCCTGTCGGGAAGCCGGCGCCACCGCGTCCGCGCAGGCCCGACAACGAGAGCTCGTGCGCGGTCTGGGCCGGCCCGAGCTGCCGCGCGCGGGCCAGACCGGCGCCGCCCCCGCTGGCGCGCCACGCGTCGACCGACGGGACGGGCTCGGGTGGGAGCAGGAACGGCTCGAAGATGGGTGTGGTCTAACCGCGGCCGACGGCCCGCTCCAGTTGGGCCTTGCTCATCTTCGAGCGGCCCCTGACGCCCTTCTTCTTTGCCTCGTTGTACAGCTGCGCCTTCGTGCGGCCACCGGGGCCGCGGTGCGACCGGAGCCCGCCGCGACGGCCCGACGAGATGTCACGCGTCGACGTGCGGCTCCTGCTCGTGGACTCGCCGGAGCGGGCCCGCTCCTTGTTCACGGTGCGGGCGGCGATCTCCTCGGCCACGTCGGTGGAGCGGCCGTGCGCCTTCAGGCCCTGCTTGATGTGGCTGTACTGGCGCTCACGCTTCTTGCTCCATGCCTGCTGAGGCATGACATTCCCCTCCTCTGATCTGCCTCTTGGTTTGGTACCCGCACGTGCGGGAGACTGAACGGCGATGCAGCGACTCACAGGCCTCGACGCGACGTTCCTCTACATGGAGACGTCCCACAACCACATGCACGTCGGCGGCACGTGCGTGTTCGACCCGACCACCGTGCCCGGTGGCTACTCGTTCGAGAAGGTCCTCGCGCTGGTCGAGAGCCGGCTCCACCTGCTGCCGCCGTTCCGCAGGCGGTTGGCGGAGATCCCGTTCCAGCTCCACCATCCGCTCTGGATCGAGGATCCCGACTTCGAGCTCGAGCACCACGTGCGACGCGTCGCCCTGCCGGCACCCGGCGACCTCGACGAGCTTGCGCGCTTCAGTGCGGAGATGATGGCGCGGCCGCTCGACCGGCGCCGTCCGCTGTGGGAGATGTACGTGGTCGAGGGGCTCGAGAACGACTTCATCGCGACGGTCACCAAGATCCACCACTCGGCCATCGACGGTGTCTCGGGTGCCGAGCTCACCGTCGTCCTGCTCGACCTCGAACCGGAGCCCGCCGAGACCGCGCCTCCCGACGAGCCGTGGCAGCCCGACCGCGTCCCCACCGACGCCGAGCTCGTCGGCTACGCGCTCTCGTCGCTCGCCCGCCAGCCGCTGCGCGCCGCCAAGGCACTGCGGCGCACCACGATGGCTGCGCTCGACGTCCGCCGTCTCAACCGCCGCCCGGGCGTGAAGCCGCCGCCTGCTCCGTTCAGCGCGCCACACACGCCGTTGAACGTTCCCATCACGCCCCACCGCCGGGTCGCCTTCACCCAGGTGGCGCTCGCCGACGTCAAGCTCGTCAAGGACGCGCTGGGCGGCACCGTCAACGACGTGGTGCTCGCAACGTGCGCGGGCGCGCTCCGCCGCTACCTCGACGCCAAGCAGGCGCTCCCCGACGACCCGCTCGTCGCCATGGTGCCGATATCAGTGCGCACCGAGGAGGAGAAGGGCACGATGGGCAACCGGGTGTCGTCGATGCTCACGTCGCTCGCGACCGACGTCGACGATCCGGTGAAGCGGCTCCACATGATCACCGAGGGCACGCGCAACGCCAAGGAGCAGGACAAGGCGATCGGCGCCGACACGCTCACCAACTGGACCGAGTTCGCGTCTCCGGCCGTGGCCGCGCTGGCCGCCCGCCTGCTGAGTAGCACCGCCGTCTCGAGCCGGATGCGGCCCTTCTTCAACGTGACCATCTCCAACGTGCCCGGCCCGTCGTTCCCGCTCTACAGCGCCGGCGCCCAGATGGTCGCCTTCTACCCGCTCGGCCCGATCACCGACGGCATGGGCCTCAACATCACGGTGATGAGCTACATGGGCGACATGTACTTCGGGCTCCTCGCCGATCGAGACGCGGTGGCCGACGTGTGGGAGCTCGCTCACGCGCTGCCCGAGGCGCTCGCCGAGCTCAAGAAGGCGGCGAGCGCGGAGGCGTGACCTCCCGGCGCGGCGTCGCTCTCGTCCTCGGTGCCGGCGGCACCGTCGGCATGGCCTACCACGCGGGCTCGCTCCGCGCCCTGCAACTCGTCGGCGGGGTCGACCCCGCCGGATGCGATCTGATCATGGGCACGAGCGCCGGGAGCGTCATCGGCGCCTACCTGCGCTCCGGCTGGACGAGTGAGGACCTCTGGCAACTGGCCCTCGGCACCCACCCGACGTCGCCGGGCTATGGCCCCGACGACGTCGAGGCCCGCCGCCGCGCGATTTTCACGCCGGCGTGGCGCACGCCGGCCGAGCTCGCCGGGCGCGCCGTCGGGTCGGCCTACGTCATCGCCCGCTCGATGTTCGGCGTGCCGCCGGTCGCGTTGCCGAGGGCG
>VAXF01000242.1 GCA_005888395.1 Actinomycetota bacterium
GCTTCGCCGGCTACTCGCTGCCCGACGACCTGCTCTCCGGTACCGGCCTGCGCATCGCCTACTCGGTGGTGCTGGCGGTGCCCTTCGTCGGAACGTGGGCCGCCTTCCTCGTGTTCGGCGGGAGGTTCCCGGGGGACGCCCTCATCCCGCGCCTGTTCATCCTCCACGTGCTCCTCGTCCCGGCGCTCATCAGCGCCCTGCTCGGCGCCCACCTCGCCATCCTCTGGCGTCAGAAGCACACACAGTTCCCGGGCAACGTACGAAACATCGCCCGCACCGAGCACAACGTTGTCGGCTCGCGCCTCTGGCCGACGTATGCGGCGCGCTCGATCGGCCTGTTCGCGGCCGTGTTCGCCGTGCTCTGCGGCCTCGGCGGGGTCGCGCAGATCAATCCCATCTGGCTCTACGGCCCGTTCAAGGCGTCCGCCGTGACGACCGCGGCACAGCCCGACTGGTACGTCGGGTGGCTCGAGGGCGCGTTGCGGATCTTCCCGCCGTGGCGCATCCACGTGGCCGGCTACACCATCTCGGAGATCTTCTGGCCCGCGGTGCTCCTGCCGCTCGTGACCTTCGGTCTCCTCTACGCGTGGCCCTTCCTCGAGCAGCGGGTGACCGGCGACCGCGAAGAGCACCACCTCCTCGACAGGCCCCGCGACCGTCCGGTCCGCAGTGCCGTCGGCGCCGGCGCCCTCACGTTCTTCGTCGTGCTCTTCGTGGCGGGCGCGCAGGACGTCATCGCCCAGAAGCTCTCCGTCTCGATCCCGTCGGTGACGAACGCGCTCCGCGGCCTGGCCGTCGGGCTGACCTCGCGGCCGGCGACCGCACGACCGCGTGATCGTCAGTGGCGCTGCTTGATCGGCGCCGCGTCCCGTCCGAGGTTGTGGGCGGTGTTGACGAGCGCCACGTGTGAGAACGCCTGCGGGAAGTTGCCGACGAGACGGCCGGCGTTCGTGTCGTACTCCTCGGACAGGAGGCCGACGTCGTTGCGCAGGCCGAGCAACCGGTGGAACAGCGCGTCGGCCTCGACGTGCCGCCCCTGCAGGACGAGGTTGTCGGCCAGCCAGAACGAGCAGGCAATGAACGCCCCCTCGCCCCCCGGCAAGCCGTCGACATCCTCGTCGTCCTCCACCGAGCGCAGGACCAACCCGTCCCTGGTCAGGTCGCGCTCGACGGCCCGTACCGTGCCCACCATCCGCTCGTCTGTCGCGGACATGAAGCCGACCAGCGGCAGCAGGAGCAGGCTGGCGTCGACGTGTCGGGCACCGTAGTACTGGACGAACGTCCCCTGGTCGGCGTCGTAGCCCTTGGCGCAGACCTCTTCGTGAATGTCGTGACGCAGGGCTCTCCACTGCTCCACGGGACCGTCGAGCCCCGACCGTTCCACCGCCTTCACGGCCCGGTCGGCCGCGACCCACGCCATGACCTTGGAGTAGGTGAACTGGCGGCGCGGGCCGCGCACCTCCCAGATGCTCTCGTCGGGCCGGTGCCAGTGCGACTCGAGGAACTCCATCAGCATCCGTTGCAGCGCCCAGCCCGCGTCGCTCGGCCCGATGGCGGCACGACGGGCGAGATGGAGCGCGTCCATGACCTCGCCGTACACGTCGAGTTGGAACTGGTCGGCCGCGCCGTTGCCGATCCGCACCGGCCTCGAGCCCTCGTAGCCCCCCAGCCACTCGAGCTCGAGCTCGGGAAGCCGCCGCTCTCCCGCGGGCCGTACATCGTCTGCAGGTCGGCCGGGTCGCCGGCGGCGGCGCGCAACAACCAGTCGCGCCACGCCGCCGCCTCGTCCTTGTAGCCGGCGAGCGAGAACGCGTAGAGCGTGAAGGTGGCGTCACGCAACCAGCAGTACCTGTAGTCCCAGTTGCGGCCACCGCCGATCCGCTCGGGCAACGACGTCGTCGGCGCGGCAACGATGCCGCCGGTCGGGGCATACGTGAGCGCCTTCAGCGTGATGAGCGAGCGCGCGACCGCATCAGGTTCCGGGAGCCCGGAGGGATCGGCGCCCGACGACCAGTCCTCCCACCATGCCGCCGTCTCGTCGAGATCACCGAGGGCGTCGAGGGGCTCGGGTGGCGGCTCGTGCGAGGGGTGCCACGTGAGCACGAACGGCACACGGTCGCCGGGCACCACCTCGAACTCGGCCACCGTCGTGAGCCCCTCGCCGCGCGTCTCGACCGGTGTGCGCAGGCAGAGCGCATCGGGACCGGCGATGGCCGACAGCGCGTCTTCGCGACGGAACACCCAGGGCACGACCCGTCCGTAGTCGAAGCGGATGATCAGCTCCATCGACATCGGGACCCGGCCGTCGACGCCCTCCACGATCCTGATGACGTCGGGCGCCTTCCCGCGGATCGGCATGCAGTCGAGCAGGCGGACCGTGCCGTCACCGGTGCGGAACTCGGTCTCCAGCACGAGGGTGTCGCCCCGGTACCGGCGGGTGGTCCGATGCACCTCGCCGGCCGGTGCGAGCAGCCAGCGTCCGTTCTCCTCGTCGCCGAGGAGCGCGGCGAAGCACGCGCCGGAGTCGAAGCGCGGGAAGCACAGCCAGTCGATCGACCCGTCGCGGCCGACGAGGGCCGCCGTCTGGGTGTCGCCGACCAGCGCGTAGTCCTCGATGCGACCGGGCACCAGGAGCGCCTACCCCGACGGCGCCCCGAGGATGCTCCGGACCTCGTTCTCGACCGCCGTCGACAGGGCGGCCGTGCCGCCGACGAGATGGGCGGAGAGCGTCACCGGTTGCCACTGCGCCAGCCAGTCACGGGTCGTCGGTGATCCGTTGAGGTCGACGCCGTCGGCGAGCAGCAGGATGCCGCGGTAGGCGGCGACTGCGGGCCCGGCGACGAGAGAGTCGGGCCAGTCCCAGCCCGTGGTGAGCCACGTCACCGAGTGGCTCATCGCCGCGGTCATCGACAGCGACGCCACCGCGCGTGAGGTGGCGAACCGGTCGGCGCCGGCCAGGCGGTTGACGGCGATGCCGCGCTGGGTGAGAGCGGAGGTGACGGTCGTCGAGATCGACGCCGTGCCGCCGACGACCGTCGCCTGGTTGACACCGAGGTCGGCGAGGGCCCCGGCCGTCGCGTCGGGGAGCCGGTTCTGCTCGACGAGCAGGATCGGGTGCCGGTCGTGGGCGGCCAGCGCTGACACCGCCACCGCATCGGGCCAACCCCGTTTCGGGTCGGGGTTGTCGCCTTCGGCCACGAACACGTACTTGCCGCCCACGCGACGCGCCACGAGACGAGCGGTGTCGAAGCGGTCGACGCCCCCGATGCGCACGACGTCGCCGATGCCGGCGGCGTGCAGGTCGGCGACGACCTGGTCGGAGAGCGCGCCGGTGCCGCCCAGCAGGTACACGCGATTCGTCTCGAGCCGGGCCAGCTCGGCGCGCGTGGTGTCGGCGAGATGGTCGTGCGGCGTCAACAGCACCGGTCCCCCGACCGTGCCGGCGAGAGGCGCGCCCGCGAGAGCGTCTGCGTAGCCGTCGGAGCGCGCGAGCACCACCGTGCCGGCGCGTACGAACACCCGCTGCGACAGCGCGACCGCGGTCCCCACCCGGTCGTCGCCGGCGATGCGGTGCACCAGACCCCCGGCGTCGCCGCTGAGCGCGAAGCGGCCGATGCGTATGTCCTCGTCGAAGTTGTGGGGCTGACCGGTGGCGAGCCCGAAACCGACCCAGAGCTCGTTCGTGCCGGGGATCTGATGGCCGAGCGCGTCGCGGAAGAAGCCAGGCTCGGCGACGTAGCGGCCGCCGTCCATCTCGTCCGAGCCCACGCAGCCGAGCGGGGCGATCGTGCTGCCGAAGGCCGTGAGCGTCAGGGCCCGGTAGACGTTCACCTCGGACGCGATCTGACCCGGGGCGCGGCCACACGTGCTGTTGCCGCCGGCCGCCGCGTACCACGCGCCGTCGGCTCCGTACATGAGGTCGGGGCCGACGACGGCTTGTGGGAGTGAGAACGTGTCACCCTTCTGCCACGTCTTGCCGTCGGTCGACGTCTCGACGCGGTTGAGACGGCACGAGTCGTCGCCGCACAGGATCTCGCTGTGGCTCATGTAGAAGGTGGAGCCGACCTGGACGACGCTCGGCTGGAGGCACCCGTACACGTCGGTGCCGGCATTGCAGTCGACCGCGACGCCCTGCTTCTGCCACGTGATGCCGTCGTGGGACAGGGCGAGCCCGATCGCGTTCGGCCCGATGGTGTCGGCGCCGCGGTCGCCGACGCCCGTGTACCACATCGCCCACTCGAAGCCGCCGATGTTCACGCCGGCGAGCACCGACGGGTCGCAGACGTGGCGGTCGTCCCACGAGCCTTCGGGCCCCACGCTGAGCACGGCCGCGGCGCCCGACCAGTGCACGCCGTCGGTCGACGTCGACCGGTAGAT